>NZ_JBNPVT010000030.1:0-61500 GCF_050434205.1 Paraburkholderia sp. GAS348 | reverse complement strand
CCAACGGCGTGCGCCTGTCGCGCAGCAGCTACCAGGACGAGCAGAACATGGGACGGCTCGGCAGGGACCTGAAGCAGGGCCTCACCGGCTACCCTCCCGGGGTTCAGCAGTTCGAGCAGAAGGTCAACGGCATGCAGGCGCAACTCGGCACGTTGCCGCCGGGCGAACACGAAGCCTACGCAGGCGCCCTCGCGACGCTCGACGTCGCCTTCCGCGACAGCACGGACGCCGGTACGCGGCAACGTGCCGACCAGCAGCTATCGCTGCTGGATAGCGCGCTGCGCGAGCGCAGCACCAGCGCAGGCAACGATCCGGTCCAGCGGGCGCTGGGCGTGTTCAACAGTCCGGTTGGCGCAGGCTACCTGACCCAGGCGGGCGACCAGCGCAACCTGAACGGATTGACGCAGCTGCGCGACCAGTTTGTTGCCGCATCGACGCCCGCCTCGAGGCAACGCTATTTCAGCCAGGCCGCGGACCTGAAGAACGATCTGCAGCACAGGATTGCCACCGCGATCGACCAGCACACGAAGCAGGAGGACGGCAAGTGGGCCGAAGCGAATGCGGAGGTTGACCGGCTCCTCCGCGAAGCCGAAGGGGTCACCGGCGATCCCGGCAAGCGCCATGAACTGATCGGCCGCCAGCTGTTCAGCACCAATCCCGGCTCTGGCCGCGACGACCTCGCGGACCGCCGGCTGCTGGCGTTCACGCAGCGCATGCAGGACGATCCCGCACTGCACGACAGGCTCGTCGACTGGTCGGTCGAGGCCGGGCGAAAGCTCAACGGCTATGGCGTCGACGGTCCGAAAGGCTATCTGGACATTCTGAATAACCTGCCGCCAGCCGGTCCCGATTATGTCCGCGATCTGGCCGACCAGTACAACGCGGTGCTGAAAGACGCCTCGCACAAGGACGATTCGATCACGCCGCGCGCCCGCGGGGAAAAACTGGCTGACCAGATTCTCGAAGGCACCGCCCGTTTTCTGCTGGGCATGACACCGCTCGCCCCCATCACGGCAGCGTTTGACGCGCGCTCGTCGCTGTCGGAGAACGCACGGCTGGGTATCGACCTGAGTTCCGGCCTGCTCGGCCTGGTCGCGGGCGAAGGCGCAGCGGCTTTCTCCGAACGGCTGGCCGCAGAGGGCGTCGGCGTGGCTGAGGCGGCTTCCAGGGAACACCTGCCCGGGCCGCACACGCCGCTCGACGAGACGGTGCCCATCCCCGGTGCGTCGTCGGTGCAGCCCCACAACGCCGGCACGACAGGCATACAAGGCGAAGGCCTGCAGGGCACCGCTGCGCCGCAGGGCTTCGTCGCGGACCCGGCCGTCGCCGAGGCCTCGCAGCGCATCAACGGCACCCGGTCCAGCCTGCCCGACGACTACGCCGTGCAGCCCGCGCCCGCTGCGCTGAAACCCGCCCCGGGACAGCAGGGGGTGCTGGCGGACAACGACGGGCACTACTACATCACCAGTGGCGGGAAGACCTACCCCGCGCGTTTCGACAAAGACAACAGCACGTGGCGCGTCTGGCAGGCCGATAACGCGTACCGGCCTCAGTATCCGGTCAGGCTCGATGCCCAGGGCAACTGGCAGATGCACGACGACGTCGGCCTCAAAGGGGGTAACCCCGGGGGTAGCACAAGCAACCACGACAATATGGCCAACCGGGACAGGCTCGGCGGGGTGGTGCAGAAATCGCCAACGGGCAATGATCCGGGCTCGTATCCAGGCTCCGTAGGTATAGTCAACGATCTACTGAAACACCTTGGCATCAATCTGTCGGACCAATCTGCCGAGTACATCATCGCCAATGTACGCAGGGTGGATGCGGGGGAATTGTTTCACGCCGGTGCGTCGGCATCGGAAGTCTGGACCTTCGCCCGCGATGTCGCGGACCCGAACCTACCGATGAAAGACCGCGCGAGCGCAGCGCTCGGCATGGTTATCAACGGCATTCTGGGACCGACTTACATCGCCCAGTTCGACTTGGAAAACTATCACTTCGGCCGCAATCAAACGGCCGACCTACGCAAAGCGATGCAAATGTACATCCAGTTTGACGGACATGCCTGACAGGTCTTGAGCGGTATTCACCTGTCGGCCGGATTCGGGGCGACTCGCCCCGCTCTCTTCACTGCGGCGCTACCCACCGTCCCGAGCGCCACACGCCACGCGCGCGACAGCCGCCCGCCAGCGGTGCTTTGCATCGTCGTGCCGGACTCGCTCGACATTCCAGTCCCGCAGCGCCTGACGTGCTTCGTGGTGCGCCGACGCGTGTGCTTGCTGCGCGTCGTCCAGTTGCCGATGCAACGCCGGCGTCCTTCCGTCGTGCGCGCGCAGCGTCGCATGCCACTGCCCACCGGCGCTCTGGTCGCGTCGGCAGAACGCGAGCACGCGCTGCCGTTGCGCGGCGTGTCGGTCCAGTGCGGCAGCCTGCTCGGCCACTGCAGCGGCCGCGTGCCGCTCACGCCGACGCGCGTCGGCCAGCGCACGGAGCCTGCGGCGCACCCGCACAGCGCGCACGCGCACGAGCATCCGCCACAATTTCTCCTCCTGCGCCGCGCTGCGCATTACTCCGGGCGCCCTTCGCCGCACACCTCCCGCAGCAGCGCGCGCGTTTCAGCCCACCCGCTGCACTGGTCGTACGGTTGCTGCAGAAAACGCTGGATCGCCGGACGCAGGTCGATCGCGCGGTCAGTCCCGGCATCGTTACCCCGTTCGTATTCACCAATCTGCAACAGCATCTCGACGTCCTCATAACGCGCCAGCCAGTCGCGCACGCGATTCGCGTCGGCACGCTGCGCCGCATCCGCGACGCGGTTCATCAAGCGGCTGCGGCTCCTCAGGATATCGATCGCCGGATAATGCCCAGCCGCGCCCAGTTTCGACGAAAGCTGGATATGTCCATCCAGCAGCGAACGCGCCTCTTCCGCGACCGGATCCGATAGATCGGCCTCGTCGGCGAGCACCGTATAGAAAGCGGTGATGCTGCCTTGTGCCGTCACACCGGCCGATTCAATCAGCCGCGGCAACTGCGCGAACACGCTCGGCGGAAAACCGCCGCGCAACGGCGGCTCGCCGACCGCCAGTCCGAGCTCGCGCAACGCACGCGCATAGCGCGTCAACGAATCGAACAGCAGCAGCACATTGCGTCCGCTCGCGCGCAAGTCGGCCGCAACCTTCGCTGCGAGCTCCGCCGCCTTGATACGCTCCGCCGCAGGACGGTCGGAGGTCGCTGCGATCACGATGGTCGACGCACGCCGCTGTTCGAGATGGTCGCGAATGAATTCGCCTACCTCGCGACCGCGTTCGCCTATCAAGGCAACCACGATCGCGTCGGTCGATGCGCCGTTCGCGATCATGCCCATGATCGTGCTCTTGCCGCCACCCGCCGGCGCGAAGATCCCCGTGCGCTGACCGACGCCGCAGGTCAGCAGGCCGTCGATCGCCCGCACGCCGGTCGCAAACGGTGTGGCAATCACGGGCCGTTCGAGCGGATTGAGCGTCGCCCCTGCCTCGGCCTGCGCCACAGCAGCGGCAGCGGTCGTGAGCAAGGGCGGCGCCAGCCCCCCATCGAGCGGTTTGCCGAGACCGTCCACCACCCGTCCGAGCAGCCCCACTGCGTCGAACATGCCCCATGCCGAGCCGCAGCCCTGCACTTCGGTAATGTCCGACAGGCCGGCCAACCCGGCGAGCGGCATGACCAGGGTGCCATCGTGCGCAAAACCGACCACTTCGCCATACTGAGCTTCGAGCGTGTCCGGGCGCACCAGCCGTACTTTCTCGCCGATTCGCAACGACACGCCCACCACCCGCGCAATCACGCCACGTGCTTCAACCACCCTACCCCGTAACGTCGGCGCGGACATGAACATGGGCACACTATTTCCAAGCGATCGCATGAGGTCCTCCTTTATGCGGCACCAAGTGTCGCGACCGTCTGGACACGAAAGACATCGAGCGGAATCTCTTCGATCGCCAGCACCTCGATGCGCTGACCGAAGTCCCGCAACAACCGCGCAAGATGCGGACGCAGGACTGCATTGGTAACGATCAGACCGATCCCTGACAGGTCCGCGGTAAAGACCTGCTGCGCCCGGGTCAGTTCTTCAGCGGACAACACGCACTGCGGCTCGCCATCAATGCCGCTTCTGATCTGAGCTTCGAGACTGGCTTCCCATGCAGGGTCTAGCACAGCCGTGGAGAGAGTCCACGTCCCGAGGTCAGCGTAGCTGCGCACGAACTGCCGCCCGAGCTGGATGCGCGCTTCCCGCACCATCCGGTCGATCGTGCGCTCCCCCGCCGGCACGCGTACGACAGCTTCGAGAATCGCGCGCAGGTTGCGAATCGGCACATGCTGCAGCAGCAGTTGCCGCAGCACGCTGCCGAGCTGCACCGTGCTCGCAACCTGCCCTGCCTGCGCGACAAGCTCGCGAAATTCGATCGCCAGTTGATCGAGCAGGAAGCGCGTCTCCTGCGTGCCGAGAAAATCGGCCGCCGAACGTTGGCAGACTTCGGTGAGGTGATCGCATAGCGCTTCGTCGACGGTCGCCTTACGGAATCCCGAATCGTCGATCGACGCGGCCTTCGCGGTCGGCACCCAAACCGATTTCGCGGCGCGCGGCCGGTAGCCCTCAACGCCGTCGAACGTAATGAGGCTCTCATCACCGCTCACCAGCGTATGAGCGGCGACCAGCGTGCCACTCGCAAATGGTACATCCTGAATATCGATGATGTAGCGCTCAGGCTCGAGCCGCTGATCGCGCAGCAGTGCAAGACCCGGAAACGGTACGCCCAACTCGACCATCAGGTTGCGGCGCAACTGGCCGAGTTGCCGGTTCAGCGCCTCGGGACGCAAAGCATCGAAGGCCTTGAGGCCGAGCCGCAACCGCAAGGTCGCGCTGGTGCCCAATTCGACGTCATCGAGGATGCGTGGCACGTAGTTGCCGCCGTCGCGCGTCATCTCCGGCATCAGCGCGCGCTGCGAGTTCGACGCGACCGCAGCGTTGCGAATCAAGGTGAGCGCAAGCGCGAGCAGCAGACCGCCGGCAACCGCAAACTGAATGTGCGGAAAACCCGGGATCGCCGCCAATGACAGACACGCCACGCCGGCCATCCCGATCGCCTTCGGATGCACCGCCAGTTGCCGGTAAATGTCGCCGCCGAGATGGGCGTCCGCACCATCGGCCGAGGCGACGCGTGTGACGAGAATACCCGCTGCCACCGACACGATCAGCGACGGAATCTGCGACACCAGACCGTCGCCGACGGTGAGAATCGTGTAGGCATGCAGCGCATCGCTGAACGACATGCCGCGCTGCGCGATGCCGACCGCCAGCCCGCCGACGATATTCACCAGCGCGACGACAAGGCCGGCCACCGCATCGCCCTTGACGAACTTCATCGCACCGTCGAGGGAGCCATAGAAGTACGTCTCACGTTCGAGCGCCGCGCGCATCCGGCTCGCCTGCGCGGCCGTGACCACGCCATTGCGCATGTCGGCGTCAATGCTCATCTGGCGCCCCGGAATGCCATCCAGGGTAAAGCGCGCGGCCACTTCGGCTACCCGGTCCGCGCCTTTCGCGACCACGATGAACTGGATCGCAGCGAGCACGATGAACACGACCAGCCCGACGGCAACATTGCCGCCCACCACCATCTCGCCGAACGCGCCAATGATCTGGCCAGCGTGTGCATGCAGCAGGATCATCTTGGTCGACGCGATCGCCAGCGCGAGCCGCAGCAGCGTGGTAATCAGCAGCAGCGACGGGAAACTCGCGAGATCCGCAGCCTTCGAGACATAAAGCGTGGTGCTCAGCATCGTCAGGCTGGCAGCGAAGCTCACACAGATGAACAGATCGAGCACGAAAGGCGGCACGGGCACGATCAGGAGTGCCAGCACGGCGAGAATGCCGATACCGACGGCAAGGTCGGCGTGACGCGCGAAAAAGGCCGATAGATCGTAGCGGCTGAGGATAGAACGATTCAACATGTTATTGACCAAGCTCCCGATGAAGCGCGCGGCGACGGCTTTTTACGTAGGGATCGCCTTCGTCGTCGCGAAACTCCCGTTTAATTTCGTTCTTGTCCATGCGCAGACGGCGCAACCACAGAAAGCGCTGGATGAGGTAGTCAGCGACGGCAGGTGCAATCTGCGATGCGGCCATCCAGGCAAGCAGGTGCGAGTGCGACGTCGCCGTATAGCCGAGGTGAACCGGCAACGAGAACGCCCAGATCGGCACAAGCTGCCGCAGCCATGCGACGATTGCCTGAACGAACAGAAATAGCAGGATCGCGAACTGCAGTAGCGTGAGCGCGGTGTCCCACAAGAGGCGCAGACTGAACATCTGCTTGAGCCCGTTGACCGGGTTCAGACGCTTCGGGTCGAGCGACACACGCTTCCATGCGATTAGCCCGCGCGTCTGCATCAACTCGGGCACCAGAACGGCGAGCGCCCCCACGCCAAGCGCCATCAGTGTCGATGGCATGACCGCGCTCAACGCCGCGAGCGTCGACACGAGCCGATCGCCGAATGGACGCGTAGCATCTAGCGTCGTCACATGCAGGATCAGTCTGGTGGCGAGTGCATACAAATGCGGCGCCTCGATGAACAGATACAGCCACCAGCAGAGGCCGCTGAACGCCACTGTCAAATGCGTGCTCTTCGCGATCTCGCCGTCCTGGCGTGCGCGGCGGATCCGTTTGGGGGTTGGGGCTTCGGTCTTGTCGCTCATTGCAGATGGATCACGTGATCAAACGCGGCGCGCAACTGTGCGAACAACGGGGGCACGCTCAGCATGGCGGCAAACGACAGGATCAACGCCTTGACGGTGCGTGCGGTGGCAAACGGGTTGAGTCGCTTCGCGTGCCGCGACATCAGTCCGAACGCGACATCGACCAGCAGCGCGAGGCCGAGCAATGGACTGGCGAGCCGCACGCCTTCGGTCAGCGCCACGGCCAGGTCGCGTAGCGCGAGTTGCCGAAACACATCGACTAGATCGACGCGCCAACGGCCTGGTGGCCATAGCACCCACGCATCCGTGAAAAAGCCGAAGAGGAGCGGCAAACCCGGCCCCGTGAACATCGTCAACGCAGCAAACTGCGAAAACAACGTTTCGAATAGCGCAGCTTCCTGCTGGAAGTGTGGATCGTAAATCGCCGCGCTCGAGTAGCCGCCTTGCTGGTCAAGCACCGCACCAGCCGCCGAAGCTGCATGAAAGATGGTGCCGAGCAGAAGCCCGAGCGCCGCACCGGTCGCCGCCTCTAAAAAGATTGCCGGTAGCAGTTGCGGCGGCCAACCGGCCTGTCGTGGCAGCATCGCCAGCGCGAGCATCATTGGCAACCGCAACAGGATCCCGAGTGAGCCGCTTTGGCCAAATGGAATCAGGGATAGTGCCACCGCTGGCCTGATCGTACAGAACGCGAAGCCCTCGATATAGTCGATGTAGTTCATGCTCAATGCAGACGCCCCGCGGCGATAAAGGTAAACACATGAGAAAGAAAGCGCGCGAGTTCGCGGCTCGCCCAAGGCGCGGTCACGATCAGCACCGCGCCAACGCAGATAATCTTTGCCCCGTAGGGCAAGCTCTGATCCTGAATCTGCATCACCGACTGCAGCAGTCCAATCAATAAGCCGACCACTGTCGCGACGGCAAGCGCGGGCAGCGATAGCCAGAACACCAGCATGAGCGCATCGCTGGACAAGGTGGCAAGAGTGGGGACACTGTTCATTTGACATAGCCGACGATAAGGCCGTGAATCAGCTTCGACATGCCTGACACCGAAACAAAGACGAAGAGCTTCAATGGAATCGACACCGTGCTCGGTGACAGCATCACCATGCCCATGGCGGTCAGTATGTTGGCAACGACCAGATCCACCACCAGAAACGCGATATAGAGCAAAAAACCCACTTCGAAGCCGCTCGATATTTCGCTGATCAGAAACGCCGGAATCAGCAATTGGAGATCTGTCTCGCGAGCGTCGTGCTCGGGATCGATCCGCTTCGCGGCGCCGACGAGAAACTTCCGTTCGTCGGGCCGCGAATGCGCCAACATGAATTCGCCGAGCGGGCCGCGTACCGCCTGAAACAGATCGAGGGCACGCGGCATGACCACTTCACCGCTATCGCCGGTCGGCAGCGCGGCCCCGATCTTTGCGATGGTCGGCGACATGACGACCAGCGTCGCCGCGAGCGCGATCCCCGAGATCACCAGGTTGCTCGGCGCCTGCTGCACGCCGAGCGCCGAGCGCAGCAGCGTCAACACGATGCTGAACTTCGTGAACGAAGTCATCATCGTGACCGCAAGCGGTAGCAAGCCGAGCATGAAAAACATGCTGACGACCTGGAGCGGATCGAATTGGTCGGTCATGCGGGCAGGTCCCCTTGGGTCATCCGGGTCACGCGCACGCCTAGCGAACCTTCGATATCGATCAGCTCGCCGCGCGCAAACGGAACGCCCTGGCAAAGCAGCGTGACCGTTCGCTCACGCGCGGGCAGCCGGAACGCGACGATCGACCCCTGGCGTAGATGGGCCAGTTCGGCAACCGACAGGGACAGCGTGCCGAGCACAGCTTCGAACGCGAAAGTCAAGGCGTCGATCGGCAGCAGTTCGCTGGTCACTTCCACGGGCGTCGTTTCATCATTCAGGACTTGGTCTACCATGGTGTACTCCTCAGTAAAGTTCAACAAGATCCTGCACGCGCCCAACCGCATTGGCACGCGCAGGTAACACGAATCACGGTCGAACAGCAGCGCATCACCCACCGCGACCTTGCGCAAACGCTGCACGGACATCGACGGGCCGGGCACGCAGATCGGCATACGCACGTACAGACGGCGCAGCAGCGCCGCGCTGGACGACGGCGTTGGCAGGCGCCGTCGCAGCCATGCATCGACCGCCGGACTGCAAAGCGAGAAATGGGCGGCTCGGCCACTCGCCACCTGCGTGACGGCGAGGCCGTATGCGCCCGCTTGGGGGACGGCGTCGAAAGCGACGCCGGCGAGCTCGATCGTGAAGCCGAACAGGCCTTCCAGAGCGCACAACCAGTCGCTCAGTGCGTCGACGACGTGCGTCAGCGCAATGTCACCGCGCTCGCTGATCACCGACGGCGTCAGCTCCGGCAACAGCGCGCCAGCATCGCACGCGGCAATGAACGGCGCTTGCGATGCCACGCCGGATACCAACAAGGGATAACGCTCCCGGCACGGCTCGAACTCCAGCGTGAAGCGCTGCGAGCCGACGCGCACCGTCTGCGGTCCGCCGAAGTGCCGGATCGCCAGGTTGTGGCGCTCGACATCCGCCAGCGCGACGGCTTCCATGTCCGGCCAAAGACTCATGCCGCCTCCCGCACGAACGGACGTCGAAAAACACCGGCCATGCCCGGCGAAGGAGGCCGCGTAGGTGGGGGTGCAAGCGGCGCAGCCAGCGCGGCCAGCGTCTGGCGCAGGTCGTGCCGGACCGCGTCGAGTGTCGTACGCCCTGAGCTGTCGGCCAGGTCATAGGTGCGCAGCACCGCGGCCACACCATCGCGGATGCCACGCTCCAGCGAGCGCAACTGCACCTTCAGACCGCCATCGATAACGCCGGATTCGGTTTCGATGACACACGAATGAGCGGGCAATCCCGCATCGGACAGTACCGTGCAAAACGGCGTGCCGAGTTCCCGCTCGATAGATGAGATCAGCTGCGTCGCATCCTCGAACGCCGCCGGCGCAACCCGTACGGAAACGAGCCGTTGCGACTGCGCCACGGCAACCGCGCGCCGCAATTGATTGACCAACGCCGCTGACGGCGGTAGTTCGCCGACAATATCGCTCACTGCGCCCAGTACGATCTGCGTTAGCCGGTCCTCCAGACGATGAGCGGCGAACACTGCTGCAGCAGTGCGTCCAACCTGTTCGCGCAGCGCAGCTGCCTTGCCGGCCAAGTGGCCCCGACGCCACGCTCGGCGTTTGAGTTCGCGCGCCTGCACCGCGAGGCGGTCGCGCTCATGTGACGCTTCGGCCGCGCGCTCCGCTTCGACGGTACGCAAGCCTTCGAGCGACACCAGTTCCAGCGCGCTCAAATGCCCATCAGATTCAATTCTCCATGGGCCCATTCGACAGATCAGCATGAGTGACCCTCCATCAAACGCCGCGCGTCGGCAACCAGTTCCCGCGCGTCAAATGCAGACAGTCCGTGCACGCGATAGCACGCCGCGGCCTCCGACATCTCGCGCGGCAAGCGCAAGCCCCACCAGAATGCATAGCGGGAGTCTCCAGCCGCTTGCATCGCCAGCGCCAGACCGAGCGCCGTCATCTCGCGCCGACTGAATAGCGACGGTGTCGGCTCGACCGTCAGGTCGGCGGTGTCGGCGCGCGGATGCCGTTGAATCGCGCCAAGCAGGCGCGGCGCAACACCGGCCGCAAACGCGGCACGGGCCTGCGCGGCGACCACGCGGCGCAACGAACGGGCGAATGCGAGCGCGGCAACGATACGGCACAAGCGCGCGCACGCCGGTCGTGGCAAGAGCGGGAGCATGGGCGGCACGTCCGCAAGCGTCACCCGAACCAGTTGCGGGTAACGGCCGAACAAGAATGCATGTGCGGCACGCGCAACACGCTCGTTACGGATGGAATGCCCGGATTCAAGCCAACTGCGATGCGCCCAGTAGGCCGGTGCGCAGGTATAGGCGTGCTTCATGCGTGCTCTCCGGTTCGGGTTGCGGACTTCGATGCAGCTTCGGTGGTGTTTGCTGCGGTTGCTGCATTTGCTGCGGTTGCCTCGGACGCATCGGGCGTCGCTTCCTGGACGACCTGCCTAGGATTTTCAACCGGCGCTCTGGTGCCGCCCCTGCGTGCTTTCCGCTTGAACCACGTGCCCGCCTTCGAACTCCAAAACCACATGAAGCCCGCCACCAATAGCGCTAGCACTGTCAACGCGCATAGCACTACCGTGGTCCGCGACTGCGCTTTACCTCCGTCTTGCTCGCAGGTCGTCACTGCGACACCACCCGCAGCACTGGCGACATCTGCGCCGTCCGCGCAGAGGCCTGGAAAAATCAGTACCGGCGTCACCGGCAGCAGCGTCAGCGACACGCGCGCGGGCGTCAGCCCCTCGACACCGCCTGCCACCAGCGCGCGAATCCGGTCGCGCATTAGTTCGAGGTTGTAGTCGCTGCGGTAACGCATCATCACGGACGCAGACGGCAGCGTGTCTTTCGCGGGCTCCATTGGATCCTTTTCGGGCAGCACGATGTGCACGCGGGCGAGCAATACGCCGTCCATCTTTTCGAGCGTTTCGGACAGTTCCTGCGACAGCCCGAAGATGTAACGGACGCGGTCCTCCTCCGGGCTTGAGATCAACCCTTGACGGCTAAACAGCTCGCCGAGATTCGCGTGCCCGCCGCGCGGTAGTGCATACGCGCTGGCCAGCTCGGTGGCGACCACTGCATCGGCGTCGTCGACCGAGATGTTCCAGGTCCGGTCCGCATTGCGCTCCTTGTAGCCGTTGATACCGTGGTGGCTCAGCGCAGCCACGATGCGGTTCGCCTGGTCCTCGTCCAGGCCTTCAAATAGGGAGGTTCTGCAGCCGACGAGGAAAAGCAGGATCGGCAGCAGGATCAGAGTGCGCCGCATCAGCTTCGTTGCGTCAGCGTCTGGATGGCGCGGCCTACCTCGTCGGAGACGCGTACCACCATCTGCACCTGAACCATAAAGGTGCTCATGTTGGCCTGAAAACGCAGCATGTCGATCGTCGATGGGCTGCTAGATGCGAGTTGGTCGAGGTGCATCGACAGTTGCTGCGTCGACGTATCCTGCTTGTCTTGCGCGCTCGCCAGCAGACGCTCGATCTGCGATCCTCCATCGCCGACTCCGTCTGCGGACCGGTCGGTAGCGGGAGACAGAGGAGACAACGCGCCGGTATGGACCGGTATGCTAGTGACAGGAAGTTGCAACATATCAATGCCTATTTCGCTTAGTCAGTCGTTCAATGGTTGAAAGGGAGGCCGCGGCCGGCGCAACCTGTGCAGCGCGGGTATAGGGCACACATTCAGGCAGATTAAGGAACGCCGCCGCCATCGAACTCGCACCCGGCTCGTCGCCATCCGCCACGGTCATCAACATGCGTGCGCCGAGCGCGTAATGTCCTTCGAACACTTGGCACACGCCGAGCCACGCACGCGCTAACGCACTGTCGGGCACGACCTCCACCGCACGGCCGAACAACAACGACGCACCGCGGTAATTCGCGCGATCGAGTTCGACAAGACCCTGCCCGAGGTACGGAAAGGCCCGCTTCGGGTACAACAGTGCCAGCCGATCGAATAGATACCGCGCCTCGTCGAAGCGTCGATGAATGCGGGCGTAATGACCTATCGAAATCAGCAGTTCCAGTGTGTCGTCCCGCATCTGCAATGGCTCCCGAAGACGCCACGAGGGCGTCTTCGTCCTGGTTAAAGAATCGTTAGCGGATATTCTTCGCGACGCTCTGCTGCGCTTCGCCCATGCCCGCCATCGTGGTGGTCAAAATGTTGATATCCGTGTTCATGACGGTAGTCGCCTGCTGGAGTTTCGCCATCTTGAGGTTGTCCTGGGAGTTGTCGGTACCGTTCTGCGTGTTGCCGGCGCCCGCGCCCTGCTGCGTGTTGTTTGAATCATTGACCTCGTTCATGGCTTGCTTGACATTCCCGGCATCCTTCTGGATTTTCGCTGCCATGACTGCGAAAACTGCCCCTGTCGATAAGCCACTGCCAGTCAATATTCCCTGGGCGCCCTGATTCGGTGAGAAACCCGTGATAGCCATATTTTCCACTCCTTACTTTAGTCACGCGCAATTTTGAAGCTCGCGCTTCGTTCCACCACCTGTCGAGCTGCGCGCAAACACTCGACAAGCAGAATCAGTTCCTTTTTCAAAGCCGGCGAAGCAATCAGCAACGCGTTATTCAAGCAGCCAATTTCGGCAGTGAGCCGGGCTTCGATCGCCTCTCGGCCGGCGCCATCGTCTTCGAGAAGTTGCGCTTCGATTGGCAAATCGGTGAACGAGCCGAGCGTACTTTTACCCGCATTTTTTTTGACCATGGGTAGCATCCATAAAAAATTCGTATACCGAACCGTCGTCGTCGCGCGTGATATCCGCTGTGCAAGCCGAGAGTCGCGTGATCCGTCCGATCGGCAGTCGCGCGCCGACGAAATAGCGCACGCCCTGTGCATCGCTGAGCCAGAACGCGTGACGGCTGGCAAGCAGATTCAGACCAAGCGCGTCGAGCGGCACGCGCACCCGTTCGCCTTGCTGCGCGTGGCCCGGAAAAGTCAGGTCACGCAACCCGTGAACCTCAGCGCGCGCCAGGCGGGCCACACGTGCGTAGTCCCACGATTCGGGCGACAGAAACCCGTGCACGTCAGGCAGCGTCGCGGTGAACGCACCGGGTTCCGCGGTGTGCACCTCGGCGCCGCGGTAGTAGCGCGCAAGAAATTCGCCAACCTCCTCCTGCAACTGATCGAGCACAATCACATGCATCACCGGCGCCCGCTGCCGCGACCACGCGCTCGCGGTCAGCGCTGCGAGATCGGTGGCCGACTGCACATAGCCTTCATAAACGAGCGCACCGGACTTCGGGTCGAGATGCGTGGTCACCAGCCGGAATGCTTCGTTGATGCGCGTCGTGCGCGGCACGCCGGACATTGGGCTCGACGAGATCCATGTCAGCAGCCCAAATACAACCGGTGTGACTAGAACGATCGCTTTCGTCACGGGCGACGCATCGGACCAACGTTTCGCGAGATACGCGAGCGGCGCATTGCGCAGCAGGTAGGCACGCTCGGCATCACGCGCCAGCGTCGCGCTCGGCGCATCGCGGCCGCCGAACTGGAAAGTGACACTACCTACTGAAAACCACGCACCGCGCCCTAACAGCACGCGCCGTCCCGGCGGTATCGGTCGGCCGAACACGGCAACGTTCGCGTGGTGCGCGACCACCGCGAGCGACGCACCTCGAGATTCGACGGTGGCATGCTGCGGTTCGACACCCTCGTCGATCACCATCAGGTCCGCGTCCGCGCCACTACCTATGCGTACCGGCTTCCCGGACGACAGCACCACCCTCGCACCGATGTGCACGCCATCCATCACGACGATCAGCGCGTCAGCGGTCATGGCGGTTCTCCCACGGCATCTTGCTCACCGCCGGCAAAACGGCCGGAGTAACGGGAGATGACGCTGACGACTGCGACGTGTCTCGTGCAACTGGCTGTACCAGGCTTCGCAACGCGGCGTCGACGTTTGGCGCAACGCCGACAACCACTGGTTGCACCGATTCCACCGTGCGGGGCGCGATATTGGTCGGCGACCCCGGCTGCGAAGGCGAAGCGGTTGCTGCAACCGGCGCTCGAGCCGCGATGAAGTCCGGATTCGGACTTGCGTTGCCCGACGTCGGGCCCGCGACGGCCAGCGTCCCATCCGGCGCCCCGTCACCCGACAGCCGTTTGAGGCGCGGTGTGATCAGAATCAGCCGTTCGAGGCGCTCATGCGTGGTCTGCGTATCGCGGAACAGCGCGCCCAGGTACGGCACGTCGCCGAGCACCGGCACCTTTGATGTGGTGTTTTCGCTGCGCTCGTATTGATAGCCGCCTATCAGCAAACTCTCGCCGTCGCGCACGACCGCCTGGGTGACAACCGAATGGTTGTCGACCCGTGGAATGCCATCTACAAACGTCGTCGAGCTGAACGTACCGTCGTCGATCTGGATGTTGAGCCGAATATTGCGGCGCGGGTCGCCGGTCGATTCGACACTCGGCGTAACCTTCAGCGTCAGCCCCGTATCTATATTGAAGAGGTCGACTGCCTGGTTGCCCGCTACGCGCACATACACTGAACTGCGCGAAGTCAACGCCGCTTCCGTGTTGTTCAGCGTCAGCACTTGCGGACGCGATAGCACGCGCGCCTTGCCTGCGTCCTCCAATGCATGAATCTGTGCAAAGAGGTATTGCGCCGAGTTGCCGACCAGCGTCGCCAGATTCAAGCCGCTCGCCGCACTGGCTGCCGTCACCAGGTCCGGAACACCGAAGCTGAGCGGTGCGCTCGCGGTTCCGGAGGCGCCGTTGATGCGCCCATTCGCGCCACCCCAACGCACGCCGAGCGAGCGCGCAGCATTCGAAGACACGTCGATCACCACCGCGTCGATCTCGACCAGTTCCTGCGGCTGGTCAAGCATCGCAATTGCGCGCTCATAATTCGGCATCATCGACACGATGTCGCTGATGATCACCGAGTTGGTACGCTGGTCGGCGACGATGTTGCGGCGCGCGGGGGTTGCGACTGGCTTCGCGGTATCGGAGTCGGGTAGCGGCGGACGATCGACGTCGCCGACGGGCAGCGCGCCTCCCAGCCCCAGGCCAAGCAGGCTGGGTAGCGGAGGCGGCCCGCTGCGCGCGCTGCGGGCGGCGGCACGGGCATCTTCGGCGCGTGGGCCAGGTGCGCGCGGCGCAGTAGGCTGCCAGGTATCCGTCATCAACTGGCGCAGCAACGTAGCGACGCCCGGCATGACTTGCTCCTGCGCCCCAACCGTAAAATGAATGTCCTGCGCTTGCGCGTAGCGCAACGGGAAAACCCGGATGACGATCTCGTCGAACGAAGGCTCAACGGTGGTCTGCCGTTGTGCGTTATCGATTGCCTGTGCAACCGCGTCGACGAATTTCGACGGGCCGGCAACCTTGACGGTCGTCGCCGAATATTTGATCGGCAGGCGGGCATCGTCGAGATCCAGGTTGCGAAGCAAGGACGCGACCGCTTCGCGGGTCATCGGCGCAAACGGGATAACCCGGCTGCGCACGTCCGACGCGGTCGCGACATGCATCGCCTTGCCGTCGAAATACCAGACAAGGCCGTAGGCCTCTACCAGTTGGGTGAATACATTGCCCGGCGTGTCGTCGAAGCGGCCATTGACCGCACCTTTCACGTCGCGGCCTATGTCCGCGCTCAGGCCCTCGACGGCAAGCACGTCGCGCAACACGTCCGGCAGTGGCGCACCGTTTACTGCGTAGTGAATCGGCGCGCCCTGCCAGACGGGCGTTGCGGCGTCGGCCCCCGGTATCAACAGCACCAGGCAGGCCACCCCGAGCGAACCAGCGAGGCGACGTACGGCGGCCGAGGGCATGCACGGCGACAAGGACGGCAGTTCACCGCTGCCTCTCCTGAGAACCGAATCGTTGAGTCGCGTGATAAGCATTAGAAAATCCCTGGCTACGTGTGTTGACCGCATTAGCCTGAAATTTAATGACGCTTCCATCCACCCTGGTCATATACATGTAAGACATTCGCGAAAGAGCAGACGCGGTGGCCGCCTGTTCCATTGTGCTACTCAAGCGAATACCAATATCCACGACTCATCCGCGACCAAATCCACCCAATTGACTCGCCCATCTCTAAATTAAGAAAAAATACCAATGCCGATAAGTCATACATCTGTATGACCCGTTTCCGCCGTATAGAGCGAGGATTGATGGGTAGCCAACCTGATTAAACCGATCATGACAAACGACCTATTAAATTCATGTTGCACCGCCAAGGTTTTCTCAAAATTATTCAGCGCCTTTAAGGACTTCGACTCCTCAATCGTCGTTTTGCACAGTCCGAATTTCCGGTGCGCCTACACATGCGGGTGACACGCTACTGCACCTTCACTCCGCAACTGGCAAGGCCCAAGCTGCGCTCTGTCAGAATTAACGGATTCGCAACCTGCCTACGGCTTGAAGAGATCTACTGGAGAATCATTGAAGAAATCGCGCGTCAGGAGTCTCTGACAGTCGGAAAGCTAATATCAAAATGGGCCATTGAAATTGACATGACGCAAGAAACCATCTGTAACTTCACCGGATTCATCCGAATAATTTGTGTAACTCAGGTACTCGCACACAAACACCCGATCGACATGAGGACGATCGACCCGGACGCGCCATGCAACTCATTTTAATAAAGCACAAGGAGGTTTATCGAATAATCATATTTAGTTCTTTCGTACAACCCGGTACGACAGCAGTTGACCATTCCGCTCAATTTCATACGGAATAACAACTGAGCGTTTTAATTACTCATGAGAAGGATTTGAGAATGACGAATGCAATCAACAACATGGGCCAGAGCAACCCCATCCCGTCGAATTTGCCCCCGGCGACAACGCAGGGCACGGGCAACGCTGCGTCCCCCACCGTGCGGGCGTACGAGTACGCCCCGAACGGCAAGCTCGCCGACGTTCCGTCGAATGTGCCCCGGCCGGACAGAACGCCGCCAGGTTTTGACCCGTCCCACGACGCGTTGGTGCGCCTGCCCGACAACA
Source organism: Paraburkholderia sp. GAS348 (assembly GCF_050434205.1). NCBI lineage: Bacteria > Pseudomonadati > Pseudomonadota > Betaproteobacteria > Burkholderiales > Burkholderiaceae > Paraburkholderia > Paraburkholderia sp. GAS348. The sequence continues at coordinate 44,188 of NZ_JBNPVT010000030.1, read as the reverse complement.
CGCACAACACGGTCCCGCCCGCGCAACAAAACACCGGGTCACAAGACGCCGTGCCGAACGACACGGACGCTTTGCCGCAAACGCAGAGCTGTCTTCACGGAGGGGCGGCGTGTGAAATTGGTGGCGCAGCGAAGAAAGAATCGCACAAGACGGCCTCGCCCCCTGCGCCCCCCCGCGTGAATTCGGACAGCCCCTCCGATACCAATGGGAAGTCGACGCCGCCCGCTCGGGAAGAGGGGAAGAATGACCTTATGGTCTGGTGAGTAAGGTCATGGACGTCGTCCAGTCGCTCATTCCCGCCGTGATGCCTCTTCTCGGCGCAGCCATATCGATGATGAGCCAAGCGGGAGCGGGTGGAACTGGTCGAGTGGGTGGAACAGACGGAGCGGGCACCGCCTGACGAGCCCCTAAAACAACTGGCTAGCGCAGTGAGGCTGGCCGGGCCAAGGAGCGGCTCCACGGTACGCCGCCCCGTTTCGAGTCGCGCTATTCCCCTTACGTTGCAATTAATTAATGAGAAGGATTTAAGAATGATGAATGCAATCAGCAACATCAGCAGCACCCGGTTCGATATGCCCATGCCGGCAGCGCCGCAAAATAACGTGCAGACGGAGACGCACTCCGTCTCCGTACGGACGTTCCCGCCCGATGACATGGGCGATATGAACGGTGCGCCGCCGGCCATGGCTTCAGCCGATCTGCACGCCGAACATGCCTTGAACGCGGCCGCGGACAACACCGGCAATGCGCCGCAGGCGGGCAACGCAGCGCAACAGGGAGCGAACGGCGGCGGCTTGCTGGGTGGTCTGTTGAGTGGGCTCATGGACCTCGTCAAACAGGTCCTTCCCGCAGTGATGCCTCTTCTTGGCTCGGCCATGTCGATGATGGGCCAAGCGGGAGCGGGTGGAGCTGGTGGATTGGCTGGTGCTGGTGGATTGGGTGACGCTGGTGGGTTGGGTGACGCTGGTGGAATGGGTGGAACAGACGGAGCGGGCGCCGCCTGACGAGCCCCTAAAAAGCAACCGGCCAGCGCAGCGACGCTGGCCGGGCCAAGGGGAGGCTCCGCGGTACGCCGCCCCGTTTCGAATCCCGCTATTCCCCTCACGACGCAATGAATAATTCCCGCAGGCTGGGTTCCGTCGATTTCCGGCGCCTGGACGACCTCGTCAGACGCTCGAATGCAGGGCTGCACCCGGCGATTGCCGAGTTCGTCGACGGAGGCCATCGTCGAATCGGTCAGATGCTGCGCAGCGGGTCGCCGCCAGACGCGGCCGCGCAGCGTTTCCTCGACGCACTGCAGTCGATGCAGGATTACGTCGGCACCTCATACCGGGTATCGCAGATCACCCTTGGTGGTCTCGCCGCGCTACGACGCGGCCGGGACCGCCAATTTGCCGACTCCGGTATACAGTGCGCCTTTGTGCTGCCTTGTAGCGCAGCGACATGGGCGGCGCACGCGGCTCAAGCACAACTGCACGAAGGTGTGTATCGGCTGTTCTCGATCTTCGACGAATCAGTCCCACAGAAGAATCTGTCGACCGCACGACTCGCGGATCATGTCGCGGTACCTCCCGGAACGCCGTTGCGGCTCAAGGCTCTGCGCATCATTGCCAGCCAATGTGCGGCGGGCCCGGGCCTTGCACGCGTTGTCGCACATTTCGCCCGTGCGAATCACGCAGGCGGTACGCCATACGATCTTTACAGCGGTGGGTACGCGACGCCGCAACCTGCCACTGAAGTTGCTGCCGGCTAACACGATCATGTTTCGCGGCGAGCGGCCCGCGCCGCACGCCATGGACCACAGCAGCCAAACCATACTACCCCAAGTGCGAGGGCACATTGCCCGTCTCCACCTGGCTCGCTGCCCAGCGGGACCGTCGGCCGCTTAGGGCCACAGCAGCGCCGGCCGGCCCAGACTGCCCGCCGCGCCGCAGCAAATTCAGCCGGCGCTGTACAATAGCCCGCCTGACGCGAGCTTTTCCGGCCTCCCCTGGCCGCGTTCCGCGCCGTCTGCGCCTTGGTTTGCGTGCTCGATCCGCGCGTTTGGTTTGCGCTTCGGGTCAGCGCATATAGTCCGTGTTCCGTCACCTGCGTTTCATCTGACTCCTGCCTATGTCCGCCCCGCGACCCGACTCAGCCCGTCAGCGCCGCCCGATGCGTCCGCTGCCCGCCATCATCTTCATGAGCCGCTGGCTCCAGGTGCCGCTTTACCTCGGTCTGATCGTCGCGCAAGGCGTCTACGTCGTTCTGTTCCTCAAGGAAGTCTGGCACCTCGTCACGGCCTCGATGACGCTCGACGAGACCAACATCATGCTGGTGGTACTTGGCCTGATCGACGTGGTGATGATCTCGAACCTGCTGATCATGGTGATCGTCGGCGGGTATGAAACCTTCGTGTCGCGCTTAGGCGTGGAGGGGCATCCGGACGAACCGGAATGGCTCGACCACGTGAACGCCGGCGTGCTGAAGGTCAAATTATCGATGGCGCTGATCAGCATCTCGTCGATCCATCTGTTGAAGACTTTCATCAGCCCCGATCAGAATTCGACGCACACCATCATGTGGCAGGTCATCATCCACGTCGCGTTCCTCGTGTCGGCGCTGGTGATGGCTCTCGTCGACCGTCTGACCACCCATACGCATCCGAAACATTTTCAGGAACCCACGGCGCTGCATGTCGTGGGTTCGACCGGTTCCATTCCCCTGAAGGCGCACGACTGACCGCACTGCCCTGCGTGTCCGAAAACAAGCGCCACTGTCCCCACTGAGCTAGCCATGACCATCATCAAACAGGAAGATCTGATTCAAAGCATTGCTGATTCGCTTCAGTACATCAGCTATTACCACCCGCTCGACTACATCCAGGCCTTGGGCCGCGCTTACGAGCTCGAAGAGAGCCCGGCCGCGAAGGATGCGATCGCGCAGATCCTCACCAACAGCCGCATGTGCGCCGAAGGCAAGCGCCCGATCTGCCAGGACACCGGCATTGTCACGGTGTTCGTGAAGGTCGGCATGGACGTGCGTTGGGACGGTGCGACGATGGGCGTCACCGAAATGATCAACGAAGGCGTGCGCCGCGGTTATCTGAACCCGGACAACGTGCTGCGCGCGTCGATCGTGAGCCCACCGGAAGGCGCGCGCAAGAACACGAAAGACAACACGCCGGCCGTGATCCACTACGAGATCGTGCCGGGCGACAAGGTCGACGTGCAGGTTGCAGCCAAGGGCGGCGGCTCGGAAAACAAGTCGAAGTTCGCGATGCTGAACCCGTCGGACTCGATCGTCGACTGGATTCTGAAGACCGTGCCGACCATGGGCGCAGGCTGGTGCCCGCCGGGCATGCTCGGCATCGGCATTGGCGGCACCGCTGAGAAAGCGATGGTCATGGCGAAGGAATCGCTGATGGATCCGATCGACATTCAGGACGTGATCGCCCGCGGCCCGAAGGACTGGATCGAAGAACTGCGCGTCGAACTGCACGAGAAGGTCAACGCGCTCGGTATCGGTGCGCAAGGTCTCGGCGGTCTCGCCACCGTGCTCGACGTCAAGATCATGGCCGCACCGACGCACGCTGCGAGCAAGCCGATCGCGATCATCCCGAATTGCGCGGCCACGCGTCACGCACACTTCACGCTGGATGGCTCGGGCGTGGCGAAGCTCGAAGCGCCGTCGCTCGACGCATGGCCGAAGGTGCAATGGGAACCGAATACGGAAACCAGCAAGCGCGTCGATCTGAACACGCTGACGCCGGAAGAAGTCGCAGGCTGGAAGCCGGGCCAGACGCTGTTGCTGTCGGGCAAGATGTTGACGGGCCGTGACGCTGCGCACAAGCGCATCGCCGATATGCTCGCGAAGGGCGAAAAGCTGCCGGTCGATTTCACGAATCGCGTGATCTACTACGTCGGCCCGGTCGATCCGGTGCGCGACGAGGCAGTCGGCCCCGCCGGCCCGACCACCGCCACGCGCATGGACAAATTCACTGAGACCATGTTGTCGCAAACCGGTCTCATTTCGATGATCGGCAAGGCCGAGCGCGGCCCGGTTGCGATCGAGGCGATCAAAAAGCACAAGGCCGCGTATCTGATGGCCGTGGGCGGCGCTGCATACCTCGTGTCGAAGGCCATTCGCAGCGCGAAGGTTCTCGCGTTCGAAGACCTCGGCATGGAAGCGATCTACGAATTCGACGTGCAGGACATGCCGGTGACGGTTGCCGTCGATTCGAACGGCACCTCGGTGCACCAGACCGGCCCGAAGGAATGGCAAGCGAAGATCGGCAAGATTCCGGTCGCGACGGTTTAATTCGCCGCTAACGCCTGTTACGTATGTCAAAAGCCGGGACTTTGGTCCCGGCTTTTTCATTGCTGCGTGAGACGCGACGCCAGATGCCTGCAACAACGTCAAAAGATGTGTCTGTTTCCTTGGCTTTTTCGGGTCTGGCGTTTATTGTTGTTGAAAATTCAAAGCCCCTAAAAGGAATCCCCATGCAAGGCGACAAGAAAGTTATCGAGTATCTGAACTCCCAGCTCAAGAACGAGTTGACCGCCATCAATCAATACTTCCTGCACGCGCGGATGTACAAGCACTGGGGCCTCGAGAAACTCGGCAAGCATGAGTACGACGAATCGATCGGCGAAATGAAGCACGCCGACTGGCTAATCGAACGCATTTTCATGCTCGATGGCCTGCCGAACCTGCAAGACCTGCACAAGCTGCTGATCGGCGAGGAAACCAAAGAAATCCTCGAATGCGATCTGAAGCTCGAACAGATTTCGCAAAGCACCTGCAAAGAAGCGATCGTGTATTGCGAATCCGTTCGCGATTTCATCTCGCGCGAAATCTTCGTGAAGATTCTCGACGACACCGAAGAACACATCGACTGGCTCGAAACGCAACTGGACCTGATCGACAAGGTCGGCATCCAGAACTACCAGCAAACTGCGATGGGTTCGGTCGAGTCCTGATCGAACCAGGTTGAAACAGCCCGCGCGCCGGCTCATGGGCCTGCTCGCGAACGCCGGCTCGTTTGTCGAGCTTATTTGTCAGCTTATTTGTCAGTTCATTAGCCGGCTCATTTGCAAGGACAAGCGCCGCGCGGGCGATATACTTGCGCACTTCCCCGTTTTCGTGAGTTTCCCGTGACCGCTGTGCCGCGCGTCTCCTTATCGCCTATGCCCGCAGAATCGCCGTCTTCGAGTGCCCCGATTGCCACCTCAGGTGGCGGCTCGCGGGCGCCGGTCGGCATTTTCGACTCGGGTCTGGGCGGTTTGTCGGTGCTGCGGGCGGTCCGGGCACAACTGCCCGGCGAAGCGCTCATCTACGTTGCCGACTCGCTCTACGCCCCCTACGGCGAACGCGACGACGACTTCATTGCCGACCGCACCCTTGCGATTGGCGAATGGCTGGTCAAGGAAGGCGCGAAAGCGCTGGTGGTCGCATGCAACACGGCGACCGCGCAATCTATCGCACTAGTCCGCGAAAAGCTGTCCATTCCGCTGATCGGCGTCGAGCCGGGCGTCAAACCGGCCGCGCTGCAGTCGAAAACACGTGTTGCCGGCGTGCTCGCCACACAAGTGACCTTGCGCAGCGCCCGCTTTCAGGCCCTGCTGGAGCGCTACGCCGCCGATTGCCGTTTTCTTTGTCAACCAGGCCACGGACTCGTGCAGGCGGTGGAACGCTGCGACGTCGGGTCCGCTGAACTGCGCGCATTGCTGCGCAGCTACCTGCAGCCCATGCTCGATGCCGGCGCAGACACCCTGGTGCTCGGCTGCACCCACTACCCGTTTCTCAATGCGGCGATCCGCGATATCGTCGGCGACCGGCTGATGCCGATCGATACGAGCGTGGCCATCGCGCGCCAGCTGGAACGGGTACTCGACCAGCACGGGCTGCGCGCCGCCCCGGAAAATACCCGCGCTGCTCTGCCCCGTTTTTATTCGACCGGCGACGGCACGCATCAGCAGCAGCTCGCCGCTACGCTTCTGCAAATCGACGCCGCTGTCGAGCAGGTCGAGATCCCGTCGCGCCGCACGGCGGCGCCGGATTCCCAAGCCGCATAAAGCCCTCGTCCACTGCGCTTTAGGCCGCCATACGGCCTTTCTGCGCGCTTTTTAGGCATTTTTGCGCCCTCCCCGCCGCTCGCGCCGAATCCCGCCCCGCAGGTGAAACCCTGCTAACAGTCTGGTTTTGTTACAAAAAATCATGCAGGACGCTTGCCAAACGGCCCAATCAAAATGATAATAGTTCGCATTAACGTTAGCTATGACGCCCTGCCATGATTGTCTGTGTCTGCAAGTCTGTTTCTGACCGAAAGATCCGTGCCTCGATCGCGGAAGGCGTCGATTCGTTCGACGAACTCCAGTTCGAACTCGGCGTCGCCTCCTGCTGTGGCAAGTGCGCGGATTCCGTGCGCGACGTCATGATGCAAAGCGGCGTGTGCGCGAGCCGGTGCGGCTTCGAGCATCACCCGCAGGCTATGCCGCTGACGTTTTACGAACGTAAGGCCGCTTAAGTCCGGTTTTAGGGCGCAGCCCACGCCGCGTCTTGGGATTCACCACGTTACTGCTTCATGCGCTGCTTTTCGCGCCGCGTCATACTCCTGCTCCACGCGTTATCCCACTGCCGTCAGCAAGCCAGTATCCGTACCAGCCAGCTACCCGCTCACCCGTTAAAAGGAGTTCGAGATGGAATTGCTGATTGGTTTCGTGACTACCTTGTTCATTTCGTTGCTGATCTTCCGAACATGACGATGTCTTGTCTGACGTGCCGCATCGACGGCGCGTCGCCACGCTAATATGCAGGCCGCGCATCCCGTTTCAGCCGGCGCCACGCCGGCGTCGTCCGCCCGAATGAATTCCCGTGCCTTGATCGCGACTGCCGTGGTCGCGGCGATTCACGTCGCGTTGCTTGCAGTGGTCCTGACATTGCGTCATGAACCCGTGCAACCGTCACTCGAATCGCGCGTCATGACCGCGCAGCTGCTGGCGCCGGCCGCTGCGCCCGTCGCACTGCAATCGATCGCGCCGCCGCCACCCAAACCGGTGCCGCCGGTTCATACCAGGCCCAAAGTCCAGCCAAAGCCGGCGCCAACGCTCAGGCCGACGCCTGCGCCGTTGCCCGAGGCCGCCGCGCCGTCGCCCACGCCTGTTGCTGCAGCTGAGCCAACGCCGCCCCCGCCGGCTGCACCACCCGCTCAGGCTGCACCGGCAGTCGGCCGTCCGATGATGGAAATCACCGCGCCGAAGAACGTTTCGCACATCGACTGCAACATGGTCACGCCAGAGTACCCGTCGCTTTCCAGGCGACGCGGTGAAACCGGCACCGCCTATGTGAAGTTCGTAGTCGGACTGACGGGCAAGCTCGAGAGCATCGAACTGAAGAAAAGCAGCGGTTTCAACCGCCTCGACGATGCCGCGGTTGCCGCGGCGCATGCGAGTGCCTGCAAGCCCTATCTCGAGAATGGCCAGCCGATTCGGGCCGCGTACACCCAGCCTTACAACTTCAATCTGAACGATTGAGGCAGAATTTAAAAGAAGGAATTGCAATGCAAAACTACGGATTGGCGCACGTGTGGGCGCAAGGGGATTTCGTGACGCGCGGTATCGCGCTCGCGCTGTTGATCATGTCGGCGATGTCGTGGAGCGTGATCGTCATCAAAGGCTGGAATGTGATGCGCCTGAAACGTCTCACGAAGAACGCCGAACAACAGTTCTGGCATTCGGACGATCTCGCCGACGGCGTAAAGAAGCTCGGTGCCGGATCGTCGACGCCGCAGGACAATCCGTTCCTCGCACTCGCGCTGTCGGGCCAGGAAGCCGCCGATCACCACCATCAGACGCAGCCGCATCTGCACGATCGCATGGACGTGTCGGATTGGGTGACGCGCTGCCTGAAGGACACGATGGATGAAAGCGTCGCACGCATGCAAAGCGGTCTGGCGATTCTCGCCTCGATCGGCAGCACGGCGCCGTTCGTCGGCCTGTTCGGCACGGTGTGGGGCATCTATCACGCGCTGCTGGCGATCGGCGCGAGCGGCCAGTCGTCGATCGATCAGGTCGCGGGCCCGGTCGGCGAAGCGCTGATCATGACCGCGTTCGGCCTGTTCGTCGCGATTCCGGCCGTGCTCGGCTACAACGCACTGACGCGCGCCAACAAGGCGCTCGTCGCCAAGCTGAGCCGCTTTGCGCACGGTCTGCACGCCTTCTTCGTGACGGGCGCCCGTCTGTCGTCGTCCAAACGCGGCGACGGATTGCGCCTCGCCACGCGCGCTCACTGATCGACGAGGCATTCCGATGGCAATGAGCCCCTTCGCCGGCGACGATGACGACGGCCTGATGAACGAAATCAACATGACGCCGCTCGTCGACGTGATGTTGGTTCTCCTGATCGTCTTCATGGTGACGATCCCGGTGATTCGTCACGCGGTCAAAATCGATCTGCCGCATGCAAGCAGTCAGAAGGAAGACACCAAGCCCGCGCAAGTGACAGTCGCCGTCGATGCGGACGGCAACGTGTTGTGGGAAAACAAGAAGGTCGACGACGCAACGCTGCGCGCGAAGATTGCAGAAGCTGCGCAAGCGAATCCGCAGCCGGAGCTGCATCTGGATGCTGATCGCAAGGTCGCCTACGAGAAGGTGGCGGAAGTGATGTCGGCGGCGCAGGCCGGTGGTCTTACGAAGATCGGCTTCGTCACGCAGCCTAAAGGCAAATGACCTGGCAACCGGTCTGTCAAGGGGCTCGCGCGTAGAAACGCACCACTTGCCCCTTCGCGCCACTGTTAAGCAGCGCCTGCCGAAAAAGACAGAAACGCCCTTGAAACAGGGGCTAAAAGTAAAAGGCCTTCATCGTCAGATGAAGGCCTTTTTTGTGCGCACTCGGCGCCTTCGGGCGGCGGGATTATTTGCCATCGGTCGAAGAAGATTGATAGCTCGAGTCACCGCATGCGACAGCCGTGATCGACACGGACAGCGCGCTCAGCCCTATCAGGCCGACTATCATAGCGGCCATGAGTTTCCGCATAAGAGACTCCTTAGCGAAGGGATTTCACTATAGGCCTGTGAGCGCGCGCATTCAAGCAAACTGTCATTGAAAGTACTCATGACAGGCGGCGCTTAAATGCTAAAAGCGATGTCGCCGCGTGCAATAAGTGCTATGAAGCGATGGTCAGAACCGGCTGCACGGCGGCCTCTGGCGCGGTACGCGTCGGACACTCGCCCGCGATGTGTTTGCCTTCGTCCGGATCGAGCATTTCGACCAGATAATCGACGAACGCTCGCACCGCCGGCACCATCCCCTGCCGCGACACGAATACCGCGTACAACTGCGGCGTCGGCAAAGTCCAGCCCGGCATCACCGGCGACAACTGCCCCGCGCGCAACGCGCTGCCATACATCATTTCCGGCACCGCGGCGATACCCACGCCGGACAGCACCGCTTCACGAATCGTCATCAGATCGGCGGTGACGAGGCGTGGCTCGTGTTCGTGCGCGTGGCGCGTGCCGTCGGGGGCGATCAGATTGAAGACATGGCGGCCATCCCCGGTCGGCACATCGAGCGTTTCGAAGCGGCTCAGATCGGCCGGCAACAGCGGCGGCGCATTTTGCTGCAAGAGGCTTGGTGCGCCGACCAGCATCTGCTGCGTGCGCCACAACGGCCGCACCACGATATTGGCGTTTTCCGGCGGATCGGAGCGCACGCGCAACGCGACATCGATCGAATCTTCAAACAGGTCGACCACGCGGTTCGTCACACGCATCACTACGCGCACTTCCGGGTAGCGATGCATGAATTCCGGCAGGATCTGCGACAGGATGGTCTGCGAAATCGTCACCGGCACACTCACACGCACTGTGCCGCGCGGCGACGAGCGCAGCTGCTGCACGACATTGACGGCCGCCTGAGCCTCGCTCAGCATCGCCTGACAGTGCTGGTAGAAGAGCTCGCCGGCTTCAGTGAGCGCCAGCTTGCGGGTGGAGCGCTGCAGCAAACGCACGCCCAGCGACGCTTCCAGTTCGGTCAGCCGGCGCGAGAGGCGCGACTTGGAAATGCCCAGCACGCGCTCGGCGGCGGAAAAACCGCCGTGTTCGACGACCTGCGAAAAATACATCAGATCATTCAGATTGTGTGAATCGATTTTCATCTCATCGTTCCAGTAATAGGACAATCCATTGCGCGATGGCGGCTGGTGCCTAGGAAAACGGTCCCTATAATAGCGCTATGTTTCAAAAATAACGCTATTCCCCATTTTTCAAGGTGACTTTGATGACCACGACACGCACGATCGAACGCACGTTTCCCGCCGTTCGCGCGACCGAAGGTGGCGGCTTTATCGTCCACCGCCCGTTTCCGACCCGCCTGCTGATGGATTTCGATCCGTTTCTGCTGCTCGACGAAATGGGGCCGATCGACTACGCGCCGGGCGAGGCCAAAGGCGCGCCGGATCATCCGCATCGGGGCTTCGAAACGGTCACATACGTGCTCGAGGGCCAGCTCGGCCATAAGGATTCAGCAGGCCATTCAGGCACCCTGCATGCCGGCGACGTGCAATGGATGACTGCGGGCGCGGGCGTCGTGCACAGTGAGATGCCGGATCCGTCGTTCGTGCGCACCGGTGGGCGCGTGCACGGTTTGCAACTATGGGTGAATCTGCCGCGCCGCGACAAGATGATGAAGCCGCGCTACCAGGAGATATCGTCGGCCAGCATTCCGGTCGCGACGTCCGCGGACGGCAAGGTGCGCGTCAAGGTCATCGCGGGCGAAGCGCTCGGGGCGAAGGCAGCGATCGAAACGCGCACGCCGATCCTGTATCAGCATTTCTCGCTGCAACCGGGCGCGACGATCCAGCAACCCGTGCCGGCCGACTACCGGGTGTTCGCTTACAGCCTGTCGGGCAAGGGCTTTTACGGCGAAGGCGACGCGCGCCAGGAAATCGACGCGCAGAAGATGGTGGTATTTCAGAACGACGGCGAGTCGGTCATGCTGACGGCCGGCGCCGAGCCGCTCGAAGTGTTGCTGCTCGGTGGCGTGCCGCTGAAAGAACCGGTGGTACGTTACGGCCCGTTCGTGATGAACACGGAAGAGGAAATCCGCCAGGCGGTCGTCGACTACCAGGCTGGGCGCATGGGCGCGATCACCCATTGATCGGCCGGGCCGGCGCGTGTTGCCGCTCACGATTGCGGTGGCGCGGCGCTCACCACGCCGCCCGCGCCGCTGCACATGGGCGCGAAGGCGGGTAAATTCGTTCACAATAGCGATTCATGCCGTACGCCGCGCCGTCGAGCCATGACGGACCGTGGCGCGCGGCGATTTCCGTCCCTGTTCAGGAGCGCGCATGGCAGAGTCCACCGTCACCGCCCACATCGGTTCGACAAATTTCCAGGTCCTTTTCGACGACGGCAAGCACACATGGCTCGCCGACGAACCCGAGTCGCTTGGCGGCGGTGATCGCGGGCCGGCGCCCGTCGCGCTGTTGCTGTCGAGCCTCGGTGCCTGTACGTCGATCACGCTGAAGATGTACGCTCAGCGTAAGGGCTGGCCACTCACCGACGTGCGCGTGGCGCTGTCGCTCGAAACCGGCGACGCGGGCTCGACCATCGACCGCAAGATCATGCTGGAAGGCGATTTGTCCGACGAACAGCGGGAACGGCTCTTGCAGATTGCCAATGCGTGCCCAGTTCACAAGATCCTCACGCATTCGATTGCGATCCGTTCTGGTCTTGCCGTGGCCTGAAGCCATGCGAGTCTCGCGCGTCGGCACATTGGCGCGATAGCTCGCTGAGCGCGACAATGGAGTGGTTGGCTCAGCCGGGCTGAACGTTTCGCAACGCTTTCATAGGAAGCTGCCGTTTTGAATTTCGAACACCTTATCCAGATCAACGATCCGTTGAATCCGTTTGTCGACGCGATGACCCGCGAGCAGTTATGGGAGGGTCTCGTGCTGCGCGCCGAACAGCCGCAACTGTTCGTGATCGGACTCGACAGCTGCACCATCCTTTCGCGCGAGGGCGACACCCTCGAACGGGAGTTGCACTATGGCCAGGCCACCGTGCGCGACCGTGTCACGCTGCAGGATCGCCAGAGCGTGCGCTATGACATTCTGCCGACGGCGGACTATGTCGGCGGCTCGCTGACGATGACTATCGAGCAGCCTGACGAACTGCAGTTGTTCCTGCGCTTCGAATACGCAACCACCCTGCCCGTATCCAACGACCAGGACGCCGTGCAGACGCAGGAAATCGTGAAGTCGGCATATCGCGAGAACGATATCGATACCGTGCGGCTGATCCGCCAGTACGTGCAGACCAAGCAGGAACCCGGTTCGTTGCATTGAATCCTGTGCGGGCGCTCTGCCCGCACCGTCACCGGCGACCACGGGCCTGTGCATCGCCGGCCGTCATCCTCCCGGCGTGTGCGGCCGTCCCGGAACGGCCGGCCGGAAGTGCCCTGCTTCGCCGCCCTCTCCCGCCGTCCCGCTCCGCTGTCATTCAGCTATCGGAAGTCGAATCCGATGAATTTCCCTTTCTTGTAAATAGGAATGGTTATCATTTAGAATCAACTCATCGAATCGACCAACAGCTAAAACGAATGACCGATCTCACGCGCTCTTCAACACTCAGCTTGCGCCGCCCGGCGGCCGCGCTGACCAGCCGTCCGAAAACATCGACGGCGACGGCAACCGTCGCGAAGCCCGCAGCGGATCGCGTCGGCAGCACGAGCGAGAAGCCGGATCGGGTCGTGCGCAGCGACGCACTGCTGCAAGGACATAGCCACGTCAGCATCGTGCATAACGGCGAGACCTACCAGTTGCGTGCAACGCGCCTAGGCAAGCTGATCCTGACGAAATAACAGGCAAGAACGAATAGAAGTACGTATCGGGTATTGTGGGGACCACCTCCTCGAGAGGTGTTGGGCATTAGCCAGCCACGACGGCTTGCACGTGAGAACTAGACCCCTTCGTGCAGACATCAAGCCAGCCGTCGCAGCCAGCCAGGCCGCTTTTTTGGTTCTCACCCAATGCGGATGCACGAAACGACGTGTATCGCACATGCAGAAAATTAAAAAGCCGTGGGATGTGATCATCTCCACGGCTTTCTGTTTTTTGCACGGCGCCGATCGGATCTCGACAGCGCCTCTTCGAAGCGTTAAGACCTACTTCGAAGCCCAGCCCCAGAACATCAGCCACCATGCGCTATCGACCACAGCCAGCGCCGCGGCGAACCACACCATCGCGAGACCGCGTTGAAGGAAACGCGCGCTATAGCGGCGTGTGACGAGCCAGGCGAGCCACGCGCTCCACAGGTTGGCGATCGCCAGGATCGCGATACGCATATCCGACGCCCACCACAACGACATATGCTCCGCGCGCAGCAGCGACAGCGTGGTCGCCGACAAGCCAAGGAATACCCCTGCGCCGGCAATCGGAATCAGGCCTTGCGCCAAATGATGCAGACGCACGGTGTTGAAGCGTCCCAGCATGCGCGTCGCGCCCATCAGCAGCACCAGCAGCGCCGTGCCGTACACCAGCGCCGTGGCGAGGATGTAGCCGATCACCATCGTGCCGTCGAGCCACGAGAACACGTCGTTCTGCTCAGGGTAATGCGTGAACAGGAACCACGGCGCGTTCGTGTCGAGCGGCCAGGTGATGTCATGATCGACCAGCCACGTGGCGAAGAACATCTTCAGGTCGACGAACCAGCGCGAAGCGGTCCAGTGGAACGCGCCGATTGCGATGCCGAGCAGGCCGTACAGGATCAACGCGGTGTCCCACGGGTTCGCCTGCTTGTCGCCGAGCTGCACGACTTCCGACGACGGCGCGCGCCACGTCAGCGCGATCGCGTCGCGATGCCCGCTGCAACGGCCGCACATATGGCAGTCCGAGGCGCCCTTCATATTGCGCAGCGGCAGCAGCGGCGCGCAATTGATCGGAATCACGCGATGCCCATGTTCGCCGTTCTTGTACGAACGGCGCCACGCGTCTTCATCGACTTTGTAGTGGAACGGCGCGAGACGCGCGAGAAGCGAGAAAACCCCGTTGACGGGGCATAGATACTTGCACCAGACGCGCTTCTCGCGTCCGTACAGCAAGCCGATGATCATCGCCGCGAAGGTCGAGCCGCCGAGCACCAGCAGCACCGCTTTGGGATACTGGTAGACGCTGACCATCTGCCCGTAGATGGTGGTCATGCCGAATGCGACGAACGGCCAGCCGCCCCAGCGCATCCAGCGCGGAATCGCCCAACCGCGGCCATACTTGCTGGCGAATTCCGCGAGCGCGCCCTCCGGGCACAACACGCCGCACCAGACGCGGCCAAGCATCACCATCGACAGCAGCACGAAGGGCCACCAAATGCCCCAGAACACGAACTGAGCCGCCAGCGTCAGGTTGTTCCACAGATGCGCGGTGTCGTCCGGCAGCGGCATCACCGCCGGCACGAGAATCAGGAACGCGTACACCGCCACCACGACCCACTGAATGCCGCGGATCAGGCCGCCATGACGCTGCATCCACTGCCCGGCCGCGGCGAGGCGGCCCGGGCGGGTCATGACGGCACTCATGCTGCGCGCCCTGCGGCTTGCTGCGCCGGCTTGCGATTCACGCGACGCACCAGCAGATAGACGACCAGCCAGTACACGGTGTAGGCGACCAGATTCATCAGCGCCGGATGGGCGCGATAACCGGTGAGCGTCGCAACCAGCGAACCAAAGGTGCTCGAGTCGTCGAGGATGGCTGAGGAGTTCCACATCTGGCCGATGATCGTCGGCAGGATTTCCTTGTCGATCAGCTTGTCGACGCCGGTCTGGAACAGGCCCGCGCCGAGGAACAGCAGCATGATTTCGGTGACGCGGAAGAAGAGCCGCCACGAAAAATACCTGCCGCCCAACTGCAGCACGTAGAAGGTCAGGAACGCAAGACCGAGGCCGATCACCACCGCGAGCATCTGGTTGCCGTCCACGTGACCCGATTGGCCAAAGCCGAGACCGTACAGGAAGATCACCGTTTCGCTGCCTTCGCGCGCGATCGCCAATGCGACCAGCACCGCGACGCCCCACCAGTTCGAATCGCGCTGACTCTTTTGCAGCGACTGTTCCATGTCGCGCTTGAGCGACCGGCCGTGCTGCTTCATCCATAGCACCATCTGCACGATCAGCACACATGCGACCAGCACCATTGCGGTCTGGAAATAATCCTGCGCGTCACCGGAGAGCACGTCGGTGAAACCGACCAGCGCCGCGCCGAGTGCAACCGCCGCGACCACACCGGCCGCGACGCCGCCCCACAGGTACGGCAAACCGCGGCGCGCATCGTCGTCGCCATTTTTCAACCACGCGTACAGGATGCCGACGACCAGCAACGCCTCGACACTTTCCCGCCACACGATGAATAGAATCTGACCCATTCAAGCTCTCCCTTCTACCCTGCTAGTGCTTTGGCGAACGCGTAACCCGTTTTTGTTCGAGGCGTGCGCTCGCGCCCCAAGCCGCTACTTCGCGACGATCACGCCCTGCGCCTGCTGATGGAAATCGTCGAAGAACTTGTACTCGCCTGGTTCCAGCGGAGCGATCACGACGAACGAATCCGCACCCGGCGCCAACACCTTTTCTTTGCGCAGCTGCACACTTTCGAACTCAGCCGCGCCCTTGCCGGTGTTGCGTATCGCGATCTTGATGCGCTGCCCTGCCGGCACTTCGATGCGCGCCGGATTGAGCTTGCCGTCATTCATTTCCAGGCTGAATGTGGGCAAATCGGCGGCGTGGGCGGCGCCGGCCAGCGACGCCAGCATGGCGAGCATCGCGATCTTTCGGTTAATTCTCATTAGCCTTTCCGGAAAACGCGGCGCAGAGCGGGTCACATCGCCCGTGCGCCGCCTGCTGCTTGCATTCACTCATTCACGCCTCGTCACGCAGCGATGCGTGACGAGGCGTGATGATCTGCGTCGGCGGCGATCAATAACCGCCCTTCTTGCCGATACCCGCGAACGTGAAATCGTATTCGAGCGTGATCGGCTTGAACCACGGACCCACGCCGGTTTCCTTGTCGACGTGACGACCGAACGCCATGTGGCCGGTTTGCATCGGCGCCTCGACGATCATCTTCAGGTGATACTTGCCCGGGCCTTGCAGCTTGACGTTGTCGCCGTAGTGCGGACCGTCGTTGGCGACCATCGCCATCATGTCGCCCTTCTGGGTCTGACTCGAACCGGCTTTCGTCAATTCATAACGAACTTGCAGATACGGCATCCAGTCGCCTTCGGCGAAACCCGTCGGATTGTTCTTGACCGCATGGATGTCGGCTTCAAGGTGGATGTCCGATTCCGACGCCTTGCGCATCATGCCTTCGGGTTCCATCGTGATCGGCTGCAGATAAACCGCGCCGATTTCCATGCCACCCTGAATCTGGTGCTTGCCGATCGGGTATTCCGCTGCCGTTGCGGAAAGCGCCGCTACCGTGGCCACCGCTGCTGCGCCGCCACGCACAAATGAAGAAATCCGCATTGAAACTCCTTATTTTTATCAGACTGGAATCGAACCCATTGGAACAGTGCGGCGCACGTGCGTTTTATGCCGCGGCCCCGGCGCCCTCTGACAGAGGACAGACCGCAGACAATTTCATTACGAACGATAATGCGAACTATTCTCAATATTGGTCGAGTTTATCATTGATCGGCAGGGAGAACAAACGAGAACGCGCGCAAAGCCTTATGGGAGCAGGGCCTTAAGGCGGTCTTAAGGAAAGCGCGGGCGAAGGGGTTGGCGGGGTGTAGGCGAGGAGAGACAAGGCGCGGCACATTGCCGCGCCCTGAACAGGAAGGGGGTTTAATCGACGCCGGGCACGTGGTCGCCGACATTCGCGCCGAACACGCGCTGCCGCAACAGCGCCAGCTGGTCGCGAGTTTGTGCGGCCTTTTCGAACTCGAGATTCTTGGCGTGCTCCATCATCTGTTTTTCGAGACGCTTGAGCTCCTTGGCAAGCTGCTTCTCGGACATGTCTTCGAATTTCGCCCGAGTCTGCTGCTCCTTCAACTCGGCGCGGGCATCGTCGACGTTGTACACCCCGTCGATGATGTCGCGAATCCGCTTGACCACGCCGCGCGGCGTAATGCCGTGCTCCAGGTTGTAGGCGATCTGCTTGGCGCGCCGCCGTTCGGTTTCGTCGATAGCGCGGCGCATCGAATCGGTCACCCTATCCGCGTAGAGAATCGCCTTGCCGTTCACGTTACGCGCCGCCCGCCCGATGGTCTGGATCAGCGAGCGCTCGGCGCGCAGGAAGCCTTCCTTATCCGCGTCGAGGATCGCGACCAGCGAGACTTCGGGAATATCCAGCCCTTCGCGCAGCAGGTTGATCCCGACCAGCACGTCGAACGTGCCCAGCCGCAGATCGCGAATGATTTCCACCCGCTCGACCGTATCGATGTCGCTGTGCAGGTAGCGCACCTTGACGCCATGGTCGGCCAGAAACTCAGTCAGCTGCTCCGCCATCCGCTTGGTCAGCACTGTCACCAGCACGCGGTCGCCTACTTTGACGCGCTCGTTGATCTCGGCGAGCACGTCGTCGACCTGCGTACGCGCCGGGCGCACCTCGATTTCCGGATCGACGAGGCCGGTAGGACGCACCAGCTGCTCGGCCACCTGCCCCGCCGTTTTCTTTTCGTAATCGGCCGGTGTGGCCGACACGAACACCACCTGACGCATCTTGCGTTCGAACTCGTTGAACTTGAGCGGGCGATTGTCGAGCGCCGACGGCAAGCGAAAACCGTAGTCGACCAGATTCTCTTTACGCGCCCGGTCGCCGTTGTACATGCCGTTCAGCTGGCCGATCAGCACGTGCGACTCGTCGAGCAGCATCAGCGCGTCGGGCGGCAGATAGTCGACCAGCGTTGGCGGCGGCTCGCCGGGCGCGGCGCCCGAGAAGTGCCGCGAGTAGTTCTCAATGCCCTTGCAGAAACCCAACTCCTGCAACATTTCCAGATCGAAGCGGGTGCGCTGCTCGAGCCGCTGCGCTTCGACCAGCTTGCCATTGCTATAGAAGAACTCGAGCCGGTCGCGCAGTTCGGTCTTGATCGTTTCGACCGCGCGCACCACGGTGTCGCGCGGTGTCACGTAATGCGACGATGGGTACACGGTAAAACGCGAAATTTTCTGCCGCACGCGGCCGGTGAGCGGATCGAACAGTTGCAGCGTCTCGACCTCGTCGTCGAACAACTCGATGCGCACCGCCATTTCCGCGTGCTCAGCCGGGAAAATATCGATCGTGTCGCCGCGCACGCGGAACGAACCGCGCTGGAAGTCGGCTTCATTGCGGTTGTACTGCATCGCGATCAGCCGGGCGATGATGTCGCGCTGGCCGAGCTTGTCGCCAGTACGCAGCGTCAGAATCATCTTGTGATATTCCGACGGGTTACCGATACCGTAAATCGCCGACACCGTGCCGACAATGATTACGTCGCGCCGCTCCATCAGGCTCTTGGTGGCCGACAGCCGCATCTGCTCGATGTGCTCGTTGATCGACGAATCTTTCTCGATGAACAGGTCGCGCTGCGGCACATACGCTTCCGGCTGGTAGTAGTCGTAGTACGAAACGAAGTACTCGACCGCATTGCGCGGAAAGAACTCGCGAAACTCCGAGTAGAGCTGCGCGGCGAGGGTCTTGTTCGGCGCGAACACGATCGCCGGCCGGCCGAGCCGTGCGATGGTGTTGGCCATCGTGAAGGTTTTGCCGGAGCCGGTCACGCCGAGCAGCGTCTGGAACGACAAGCCGTCCTCAATGCCTTCGACGAGCGTGTCGATCGCCGTCGGCTGGTCGCCGGCGGGCGGATACGGCTGGTACAGCTGGAACGGCGAGCCTTCGAACGCAACGAATTTGGATTCGTCGAGCGTTTCGTCGGCTTCAGTCAGATGGTGTTCGGACATGGGGAGCGGCACCGGGCCTTGGGCAAAGAACTATTCTAACGGGTTGCGGGAGCCCGAGCCGAGCGGGCCTGCGTAGGGGTTGCGGGGGCAGTGGAGAAAGGGCAAATGGCGCCTTGGTGCCTGTTTTTCAAGCAAATAATTCAGTCCAGCGGGCTTTGTCGCCCGAAAAATGCCTGCGAATTCGCTACAATGCCAAGTTGCGCTCGCTCGTCGATGCCCACCCGCCCTCTGAATGAATCGTCCGTCAGACACCGTTGGCCGGGCCGCCCGCGCTCGAAGCCGCCCTCTTTTCACTACTGCTGCCCACCATCATGTCTCTGTTCTCCGCCGTCGAACTTGCTCCCCGCGACCCGATTCTGGGCCTGAACGAAGCCTTCAACGCCGATGCGCGCGCCACCAAGGTCAACCTTGGCGTTGGTGTGTACTTCAATGAAGAAGGCAAGATTCCGCTGCTGCGCGCCGTGCGCGAAGCGGAAAAGGCACGCGTCGAAGCCGCGCTGCCGCGCGGCTATCTGCCTATCGAAGGTATCGCTGCCTACGACGCTGCAGTGCAAAAGCTGCTGCTCGGCAACGACTCGCCGCTGATCGCCGCAGGTCGCGTCGTGACGGCGCAAGCACTGGGCGGCACGGGCGCGCTGAAAATCGGCGCCGATTTCCTGAAGCGCCTGAACCCGAACGCCAAGGTCGCGATCAGCGATCCGAGCTGGGAAAACCATCGTGCGCTGTTCGAAAGCGCCGGCTTCGAAGTCGTGTCCTATCCGTACTATGACGCGCACACGCATGGCGTGAACTTCGAAGGCATGCTGAACGCGCTGAATAGCTATGCCGCAGGCACGGTTGTCGTGCTGCACGCGTGCTGCCACAACCCGACCGGCGTCGATCTGACTGTCGACCAATGGAAGCAGATCGTCGAAGTCGTCAAGGCGCGCAATCTGGTGCCGTTCCTCGACATCGCTTACCAGGGTTTCGGCGACAACATCGAATCCGACGCTGCTGCGGTGCGTCTGTTCGCGGCATCGGAACTGAACGTGTTCGTGTCGTCGTCGTTCTCGAAGTCGTTCTCGCTGTACGGCGAGCGCGTCGGCGCATTGTCGATCATCACGGCAAGCAAGGAAGAATCGGCTCGCGTGTTGTCGCAGCTGAAGCGTGTGATCCGCACGAACTACTCGAACCCGCCCACGCACGGCGGCTCGGTGGTTGCGGCGGTGCTCGCATCGGCTGAACTGCGCGCCACGTGGGAAACGGAACTCGCCGAAATGCGCGACCGTATCCGTGCAATGCGCAACGGCCTGGTCGAACGTCTGAAGGCAAACGGCGTGGGTCGCGATTTCAGCTTCGTGAACGCACAACGTGGCATGTTCTCGTACTCGGGTCTGACAGCGCCGCAAGTGGACCGTCTGCGTGAAGAGTTCGGCATCTATGCAGTCGGTACGGGCCGCATCTGCGTGGCTGCGCTGAATACGCGCAACCTCGACGTGGTGGCTAGCGCGATCGCTCACGTGCTGAAGTAAGGCATGTCGGAGCGCGGGCGTTCATCGCGCGCGCTTTGCCTGGCTGTTGCGGCTTGAACTGCTTGTAGAAACGGCGCCCTTTCGGGCGCCGTTTTTTATTGGCCGGCTGTTGCTGGACGTGTGATTGTCACCGGCCGACACGCCCCGCCGCCGTCAACTGCTGACGTGACCTACTTCTGTCACCCACGACCGTTTCCGCGCGCATCCCGATGGATATCGTGCGTGACAAAACCTGCGTCGTTATCCGGCATGTCGAGCCAATCGGGTTGAGCAAGCGATTGGCGGATATCTTCCAGGCCGCTTTTCCAATGTTCACGCATTGTAGAAAGGCCGAACTGGAAGTCTTTGAAGTGCCCTTCGTATTCCTTCTGCCGATAGATAAGGTGGATCACGTTATAGCGCTTCGAACACGACAGTTCATCCGCCAGCTTGCACCACGGGTCGTCGCGCTGGTCAGACGGCACGCGATCGAGCACCTCGCGCAGCACATGCCGGAAACGCTGCGAACGTTGCAGCATATCGGTCACGAGACGTGTGCGGCTCGAATACTGGATGTCTTTCACGCGCCCTTGAACATCGGTGATGTTGTCCGGCACCGGCCCGATCGCGCTCCATAGATCGACCTGGAACGCGAGCGTATCGCGACGAGGCGTGGTCTGAATCACCTCATAGAGCGGTGTGTTCGACATCAAACCGCCGTCCCAGTAATACTGGCCGTCGATTTCGACCGCCGCGAAACCCGGCGGCAACGCCCCTGAGGCCATGAAATGCTCAGGCCTCAGTTTCGTATGCGTGTTATCGAAGTAGGCGAAATTGCCTGTACCGCAATTGACCGCACCCACCGACACACGCATATCGCCGGAATTGATGCGGTCGAAATCGCAAAGCGCCTCCAGCGTAGCCTTGAGCGGCGTGGTGTCGTAGTAGCTCGCCAGTTGCGGCGGCCCGGAGACGGCGGGCAGCGGCGGCGGGAAACGCGGCACGAAAAAGCCCTTTTGCCCTTCCACGATCGCGCCCATCGCCTGGGTCGCCGTGAAGGCCTTGCGAACGGCCTCACTGGAATTGAACAGCGCGTGCTCGACAAAGGCCGGCAACGGTGGCCCGAACGCCGGCTGACAGATCGTCTCCCAGAATTGCAGCAGCCGCTCGACGCGTTTTTCCGGTGGATTGCCGGCGATGATGGCCGTATTCAGCGCGCCGATCGAAATGCCAGCGAGCCAGTTCGGCTCGATGCCGGCTTCGTACAGCCCCTGAAAGACGCCGGCCTGATAGGCGCCCAGCGCGCCGCCGCCTTGCAGCATCAGCGCAACGGTTTCGTAGTTCGGCAACTGGAGCTGCTGGCCGGGATACGCGGCGGGCGCCGGACCAGCGCCCTCGCCTTCCCCGCCGCCGGGCGCGCCAACGCGCGCCCGCTTGAGATTGCGTTGCGCCATGGGCGCCTCCTTATTGCATGTACCAGCCGTGGCTCACAATAAAGGACTGGCCGGTCAGCGCCGCAGTCGGGAAAGTTGACAGGAACAGCACCGTCTGCGCGACGTCTTCCACCGTGGTGAAGATGCCGTCGACCGTGCCGCCCAGCATCACGTGCTTGACCACGTCTTCTTCACTGATGCCGAGCTCCTTGGCCTGCTCGGGAATCTGCTTGTCGACCAGCGGCGTACGCACGAAACCCGGACACACCACATGCGAGCGCACATTGTGTTTCGCGCCTTCCTTGGCCAGGACGCGCGCGAGCCCCAGCAGCGCATGCTTGGCCGTCACATAGGCGGACTTCAGCGGCGACGCTTCGTGCGAATGGACCGAGCCCATGTAGATCACGATGCCGCCGCGATCGTCTTTGTACATGTGCTTGAGCGCGGCCTTGGTGGTGAGGAAGGCGCCGTCCACGTGGATGGCCTGCATCTTCTTCCAGTCGGAAAACGAGTAGTTTTCGATCGGATTGACGATCTGGATGCCGGCGTTGGAAATCAGAATGTCGATCGAGCCGAACTCGGCCGCGACTTTGTCGATGCCCTGGTTGACGGCGTCTTCATTCGTGACGTCCATCGCCACGCCGATTGCCTTTCCGCCACCCTTTTTGATTTCTTCAGCGACAGCGTTTGCGCCGTCCTGATTCAGGTCGGCGATCGCGACCGCCGCGCCCGCCGCAGAAAGCGTGAGCGCAATCTGCTTGCCGATACCGCTCGCGGCACCGGTAACCACCGCGACCTTGCCATTCAGATTCGTGTTCAGTGACGACATCCAGAACCTCCATGCAGTTGATGAGCAATGACACCACGGGCCGCAGGCGGCGTGAAGTCAGCCAAACGGCATAGGCCGTTTGGCTGAATGCTGCACTGCGCCCGACGCTGCTATTGTGCATGAACCGTGTGGACTACATCCGTAAAACGCACATCGAGCCTTATCTCTTTAAACTAGACGTTTCAGTGGAATTCCGGCGGCATCACTACCAAGGAGGAATGCATGAATTATCGACGTCTGGGCCGCTCCGGCCTGCAAGTCAGCGAACTGTCCATCGGCTCATGGGTCACTTACGGCAATCAGGTGGATCGTGGCGCAGCGCGCGAGTCGCTTGCAGCCGCACGCGATGCGGGGGTCAACTTCTTCGACAACGCGGAGGTGTATGCCGGCGGCCAATCCGAAGAGATCATGGGCCAGGCACTCAAGGAACTGGCGTGGCCGCGCGTGAGCTATGTGGTATCGACGAAATTCTTTTGGGGGCTCAACGAAGCGCCAAACCAGTACTACACGCTGAACCGCAAATATTTGCTGAACGCGATCGATTCATCGCTTAAACGCCTGCAGCTCGATTATGTCGATCTGGTGTTCTGTCATCGTCCTGACCCGAACACGCCGGTCGAAGAAACCGTGTGGGCCATGAGCGACATGATCACGCGCGGTAAGGCACTGTACTGGGGCACGTCTGAATGGAGCGCCGACGAAATCCGCGCGGCTTACGAGATCGCTGAGCGGCATCATCTGCACAAACCGGTCATGGAGCAGCCGCAGTACAACCTGTTCCACCGCAAACGTGTCGAGCAGGAATACAAGCGGCTTTACGAGGATATCGGCCTTGGGCTCACCACATGGAGTCCGCTCGCGTCCGGCCTGCTCACCGGCAAGTACCGCGACGGCGTACCTGCCGATAGCCGCGCACAGTTGCAAGGCTACGACTGGCTGCGCAAGCAGCTCACCGATGCCGGCAAGAACAACGTGGTCGGCAAGCTGGGCGACGTGGCCGACGAGCTGGGCTGCACGGTCGGCCAGTTGGCGATTGGGTGGATTCTGAAGAATCCCCATGTAAGCACGGTCATCACCGGCGCGTCGCGCGTCGAACAGATCGGTGAGAACATGAAATCCGCCGATGTAGCCGAGCGGATCACGCTGGAGCTCAAGCAGCGGATCGAGGAGATCATTGGCGACGCCTACGACTGACCGGCCGCGCGCCAGAACCGGGGACTGCGGGACATGGCTCGCGTACCATCGGGGCTGTGTCGCGCGCAATGCCGCGCAATGCAATACGGCGCGCAACGCGGCGTCGCGTACAATACGCGACCGCGCCGCACTTCAGTTGTGCTGCCGCATTGCACTCGCATCGCCGAATCCGCCCTGGACCGGCCGCCCTCTTTCAGCGTCTCCTCATCATGCTCAGCTACCGCCACGCCTTTCATGCAGGCAATCACGCCGACGTTCTGAAACACGCCGTCGTGTTGCAGCTACTGCGCTACCTCGGCCAGAAGGACAAAGCCTACTGGTATATCGACACGCACGCAGGCGCCGGCGTCTATTCGCTGAAGGAAGGCTACGCGACCAAAACCGGCGAGTTCCAGACCGGCATCGCCAAACTATGGGAGCGTAACGACCTGCCGTCGATCTTCGCGGATTACGTCGACGAAGTGAGCGCGCTGAATCCGGATGGCCAGTTGCGCTTCTACCCGGGCTCGCCGTATATCGCGTGGCGGCAGATGCGCGAGCAGGATCGCATGCGCCTGTTCGAACTGCACACCACTGAAATCGACGTGCTGCGCCATAACTTCCGCGACGCAGGCCGCCGCGCAATGCTTTATGCGGGCGACGGCTTCGACGGCATCCTCGCGTTGCTGCCGCCCGCGCCGCGCCGCGCGCTGGTGCTCCTCGATCCGTCGTACGAAGACAAGCGCGATTACACGCGTACGCTGCGCTGCGTCGAAGAAAGCCTGAAGCGCTTTCCGACCGGCACCTACGCGGTCTGGTATCCGCAGGTAAGACGCCTGGAATCGCAGCGCTTCCCCGATCAGTTGAAGAAGCTGCAGGAGCGCAACTGGCTGCATGTGAGCCTGACCGTCAGCAATCCGCCGACCGACGGCTTCGGCTTGTTCGGCAGCGGCATGTTCATCCTGAATCCGCCGTACACGCTGGCAAAAACACTGAAAGACCAGATGCCCTGGCTGGTTCAGGCGCTCGGCGAGGACAAGGCCGCGCAGTTCAAGGTCGAATATCGCGGCGATTGAGCCGCGTTGCAGGCTCCGCGCAAACTTGTATCTTGGCGATCGAGCAGCGCCCCCGGTCGCATACGCGCGCGACCGGGTAAATCATCCGCCACCAGAGCGCCTACTTGAGTTGCGCCGCTGCCTTGCGGGCGAAGTCGTTGGTATAGGTCGCGTTCAGATCGATCTTTTTCGGATCGAGGCGATTATCGAACGACGACAAGGCGCGTAATGAGGTCGCCGGACCATCCGCAGGCATCAAACCATCCGGCGAATAGGCGTCACGCACGTTGTGGAAGGCCTCCACATAGAGTGCCGAGTCGTTGAGCAAATAGGCCGGCGGCACCATCTTCAGCAAGTCGGCATCGCTCGCGGTCTGCAGCCAGTGGTCCGCGCGCACGATCGCATTGGCGAGCGCCTGCGTCGTCTTCGGATACTTCTGGATGAAAGTCTCCGATGCATAGAGCGTCGCCGCCGGCATCGTCCCGCCGAATACCTCCTGCGTGCCCTTCACGGTCCGCGTGTCGACCAGCACTTTGATCGCGCCGCTACGCGTCAGCTTGGTCATCATCGGATCGACATTGGACAACGCGTCGATCTGACCGCCGCTCACCGCGGCCAGTACCGTGGCGCCGCTGCCCACGCCGATCGCCGAAATCTCGTTGCGCTGTACGCCCGCCTTGCGCAGAGCCACGGTAAGCACCAGATCCGTCGACGAACCCGGCGCGCTCACGCCAACTTTGGCCCCCTTGAAGTCCGCCAATGTCTTGATCTGGTCCGCCTTCGATTTCAGCACCGCGACGACGATCTGCGGCGCGCGGCCCATCAGCACGAACGCGCGGTAGTGTTGCCCCTTTGCCTGCATGAACAACGTGTGCTCGAATGCGCCGGCGCCCACGTCGGCGCTGCCGCCCACGACCGCTTCCAACGCCTTCGACCCGCCCGCGAAATCTTCGAGCGTGACGTCGAGCCCTTCGTCCTTGAAGTATCCCAACTGCTGTGCGGCGAGTACCGGCAAATAGTAAAGGCCTGGCAAACCGCCGACGGCCATCGTCAACGTGGGCTTTTCCGGTGTGTCTTTGGCGAGCGCGACACCGGGCAGCGCCGCGGGTACGATCAGCGCGATCAACGTGGCGCAGGTGCCGGCGATACGCCGCATCCAGTGAGTAGGCATTTGATGTCTCCTTGTTCTGTTTTCATTCGATGCAATGGCGCTGCGCACTGCGCATGGCCCGCATCGCTGGCGAGAAAGCGCGCAACGATTGTCGTCGGACCGTTTCGCACACGCCATGCGCCGAAACCCGAATGGCGTATGCAGTGCCTCGCGCGTTAGCCGAAGGTGCGCGTGCACATGCGGCCGCACGACAGAGGCACCGCCGCTCGAAGCATCAGCGGATGGAAAAAAGGAAAAGAAACGACTGGAAGATATCGCGCCGGAGACGCTTATTGCGCACGCGGCACGGGACGAGGTTGTGGCTGCGGTTGTGGAGACGGCGTGCCGCCGCCGACAGGCAACGGGATGTAGGGCGCGACCACGATCGGCATCGACGAATTCGGCGCCAACTCCGTGGGCGTTGCGATGGGCTGCGCCCCGACGATCGGCTGCCGCGAGAGCGGCGCGGTCTGCAACACGGTGCCGCTTTGGCCGTCGCTAATGCCGCTTTGCGAGTCGAGTATCACGGGTTGGCGGGCGTTGTCGCTCGACGCAGCGAAAGCCGCCGGTACTGCAACCACTGTTGCCAGCGAGGCTGCGACGGCCATGGCCAGGGCGGATTTGAGCAAGCGGACAGGAAGCATGGGCGGACCGGTTGAGTTTGAGAATGCCGGATAACGCAGAAAACGCTTCACCTTACCGCGGCGGCAACCGTCAGGCTAGTCGTTATTCGCCGTGAGTCGCTTTGAAGCGCCACTTGCCATGAAATTTTCGCGGTCCAGATGTGACAAAGCCCCGTCTATACGGGGCTCAACACTTTACTGCGATGGCTGCGCATGAGCGCTGCCGGGTCAAACGTGATGCAGTTGAAACTTACAGCGAGTAGCCGTTGGTTTCGAGCGAGCGGATGCGCTGTTCGAGCTGAACGATATCCGACGACGATGCCAGGTAGGCTTCACGACGGCTGCGTTCTGCGGTTTCAAACCAGGTGCTCAACTTTTCAAGTACGTATGCAAACATGATGTTCTCCAAGGATCAGATTGAATCCCCGGTGAGTTTTGCATCAGGGATTTCCCGTAAAAGGGTTAACCCGCATTATAGCCTTATGGTGCAACCTTGCTAGTGAAATGCCCGCATGATGTGCATTCCGTTTTGGAATGGCGCACGCCCGTGGTGCATCTAAGTTATTGATTTATATAAATTCAAACTGACTTCCATGAGTCAATCGATATTCCCCCCAATTATTTGGCACCATTACGGTGCGTTTTGGCGTTCGGCTAAGACAAATCCTGCGTCAGGTTGCACCCAGCGCTTTCAAATCGGATAGCAACCCTTCCCCGACACCAGATCGGTGTCGGCTAGCCGCTCGATAATCGGGCAATCCGGGCGCTCGTCGCCGTGGCAATGGTCCGCCAGATGCGCCAATGTGTCGCGCATGTCGGTCAGCTCGGCAATGCGGCGATCGAGTTCCGCGACGTGCTCCAGCGCAATCGCCTTCACTTCGGCGCTGGCGCGCGACCGGTCGTGCCACAGCGCCAGCAACCGGCGGATATCTTCGACCAGAAAACCAAGACGGCGCGCCTGCCGGATGAAACGCAGCGAATGAACCTCTTGCGGCCCGTATACGCGGTAGCCGGCGCTCGTGCGCGACTTTGCCGCCAGCAAGCCCACGCTTTCGTAATAGCGAATCATCTTCGCCGTGACGCCCGACGCGCGGGCCGCTTCACCGATATTCATGACTGTTTCCCCAGTGTATGCGCCGATCGTACACCTTCCCATAGTGGGAAGGTCAGCCACTCAACTACGCGTCGGCAGGCATAATTCAATCATCGCAACATTCATTTTTTCGAGGCAATCCCAATGACGATCGAATTCCAGGTAGAAGGCATGAGCTGCCAGCATTGCGTGGCGGCGGTCACGAATGCGATCCGTGAACACGATGAAGCCGCCCAGGTCCAGGTCGATCTGGCATCGGGCCGCGTGGCGGTCGAATCGGCGCAGCCGGCTGACACGCTAAAGGCCGCAATCGACGAGGCCGGTTACACGGTTATCAGCGTGACCAGCGGCCCGGCCCGCTGAGCGAGCGAGCGACCGTTATGTTCAAGGTTGCCGTCATTGGTGCTTCCGGGCTGCTTGGCCGGGCCCTCGTCGACGAACTGGCACAGCAGGCCGGTTGGCGAGTTGTCGCCACGGCGTTCAGCCGGCCGGGGCCGAACACTGTTGCGCTGGATATTCGCGATGCGCGGGCGGTCGAGCAATTTGTCGAGCGCGAAGTGCCGGACGCGCTCGTGATTGCCGCTGCGGAACGCCGGCCGGATGTGTGCGAGCACAATCCGGCGCTCGCCCGGGCCTTGAACGTCGATGCGGTGCGCACCCTGGCCGCGGCGGCAAAGCGGCGCGGCGCATGGACGCTCTCGATCTCAACCGACTACGTGTTCGACGGCGCCCACCCACCCTATCGGCACGATTCCGCGCCCGCACCGCTCAATGCCTATGGGCACAGCAAACTCGAAGGCGAGCGCGCACTGGCGGAATCCACCGATCTCGGCTGCGTGCTGCGTTTGCCGCTGCTATATGGGCCGATCGTCGCTTGGGCAGAATCGGCGGTGACGAGTCTCGTGCCGGCGATTGCCGCGTCGGCTTCACGCGAGGGCAACGCCGCCGCCATGGATGCATGGGCGATTCGCTACCCGACCTTTACGCCGGACGTTGCGTTCGCGATCCGGCAGATGCTCGAACGGCATGCGCGTGGCGATGCGATCCGCGGCATCGTGCAATGGTCGGGCGACGAGCCGATGAACAAGTATGAAATCGCCGTGCGGCTGGCAGAAGCGCTGCAACTTGATGCGCAACTGACGCCACAACATACACCCACCGACGCGACGCCGCGTCCGCATAACTGCCACCTGGCGTCGGACCGGCTCGCGGCGCTCGGCATTGGCCGCCGCACGCCATTCGACGTTGCGATCCGGCAAGTGCTGGCCGCATTTCCATGGCGGGGCGAGGCAGCGGCGTAGCGCCCGGCCGCGCGCTTAACCACGGCAGGTACTATCCGCGTTTCCACGGCCCGGCGGCACGCCAGCCTGGCGTTGGACCTGCAAGCTAAACCACGGCAGGTCGGCATCAATGAAAATCGCGGCTCGCCGTGGCCAGTTCGCCGAGCCACTCGCTGTGATCCTCGAGTCGATGCGCGACGAGATGGATCACCTCGCCCTTCTGTTTCCGTTTCGCCTTGCCCGCTTCATTTGCGTTCACCACGTTGCCAGCGCTGTCACCGCCGGCAGAAACGCCGTCATCGCGCTGCAAGACGCCATACACCGCCAGCAACGATGAACCCAGCAGCACCTTGCGCTGCTTTTCCACCAGCGATGGCCAGACGATCACGTTGATCGAACCGGTTTCGTCTTCGATGGAAACGAACACGGTGCCGTTTGCCGTGCCCGGCCGCTGCCGCACGGTGACGATGCCGCAGGCGCGCGCCAGCGTGCCGTGCTGACACGCGGCAAGTTCTGCCGCCGTGCGAAAACGCTGCCTGGCAAGACGTTCGCGCAATAGCGCGAGCGGATGACGATTGAGCGTGAGGCCGATGCTCGCGTAATCGTCGACGATCTCGCGACTTTCGGCGGCCTGCGGCAATACCAACGGCGCTTCGGCGATCGGCGCATCGCGCAGCAGTTTGGGCACCGCCTGCTGCGCGGTTACCGCCCACCACGCTTCGCGCCGATGGCCCGCGATGCTGACCAGCGCGTTCGCCGCGGCGAGCGCTTCGAGATCGCGCCGCGTCAATGCCGCGCGGCGCGTCAGATCGTCGACGTCGGCAAACTGCGCGTCGCTACGAGCCGCCATGATGCGTTCGGCAGCCACCTGCGAAAGGCCTTTGATCAGATGCATGCCAATGCGTACTGCCGGACCGCGCACACCATAGGTTTTCGACGATTGGAATACGCGTGCGGTCAGCTGTTTTGCCGCGCGCCGGATCGTCCGGGCCACCGTGAAGCGCCGTAACGACAGATCGCGTAATTGCTGCGCGGATAGTACGCCCTGCTGACGATGCAAACAGGTCTCGCTCGATGAAATCCGCTGCCCTTCGTGACCGCGTCTTTCGAAGGTCGATTCCCAATCGCTCAAGGTCACGTCGGGCGGCAATACCTGGACGCCGTGCCGCCTGGCATCCTGCACGAGTTGCGACGGCGAATAAAAACCCAATGGTTGACTGTTCAGCAATCCCGCCAGAAAAGCGGCCGGCTCATAACGTTTCAGCCACGCGCTGAGATAGACGAGCAATGCGAAGCTTGCCGCATGGCTTTCAGGAAAGCCATATTCGCCGAAGCCTTCGATCTGTTTGCAGATGCGCGCGATAAACTCGGGTTCATAGCCTCGCTTGAGCATGCGTTCGGTTAGATCTTTCTGATACTTCGCCAGATTGCCGGTGCGCCGCCATGCGGCCATCGCTCGTCGCAATTGATCCGCTTGCTCGCCAGTGTAGTGCGCCGCAACCATCGCGAGGTGCATCACCTGCTCCTGGAAAATCGGCACGCCAAGCGTGCGCTCCAGCACGGGCCGCAACTCATCCTTCGCGTAGTCCACCGCCTCCAGACCTTGCTTGCGACGCAGATACGGATGCACCATGCCGCCCTGAATCGGCCCGGGCCGCACGATCGCGACTTCGATCACGAGATCGTAGTATTTGTTCGGCTTCAGCCGCGGCAACATGCTTTGCTGCGCACGCGATTCAATCTGGAATACGCCGATCGTATCGGCATGGCCGCACATTTCGTAGACGGCTCGATCCTCGCGCGGAATATCCTGCACCCTGAATTTCGGAAAGCCGCGCCGCAATGCAACGAACTCCAGCGCACGCCTGATAGCCGACAACATGCCGAGCGCCAGCACGTCGACTTTCAATAGCTTGAGCGCATCGATATCGTCCTTGTCCCATTCGATCACGCTACGGTCTTGCATCGTCGCATTCTCGATCGGCACGAGCCGTGACAGCTTGTCTTTCGCGATCACAAAGCCACCGACGTGCTGCGACAGATGACGCGGAAAGTTGCGCAACTCTTTGGTGAGGCGAATCAGATTCTGCGTGATGTGCGATGTGGCATCGAAGCCCGCTTCGGCCAGATATTTGGCGACCGCATCCGTGCCGTCCCACCACTGCTGCGATTTACTGATCCGCTCAATCAATGATGCTTCGAGTCCCAACGCCTTGCCGACGTCCTTCAGCGCACTGCGTGCGTGATAGGTGATCAGCGATGCAGTGAGCGCAGCGCGATGACGGCCGTACTTCCCATAGATATATTGAATCACCTCTTCCCGACGCTGATGCTCGAAATCGACATCAATATCAGGCGGTTCGTTACGCGCGCGCGAGATGAACCGTTCGATCAGCATGTTCATGTGTACCGGATCGATCTCCGTCACATGCAGGCAGTAGCACACGATCGAGTTCGCCGCCGAGCCGCGGCCTTGGCACAGGATGTTTCTGGAACGCGCGAAGCTCACGATATCGTGCACCGTCAAGAAGTACTTTTCGTATTTCAGCTCGGCGATCAGCAGCAGCTCTTTCTCGATCTGACCGATTCGCTTCAGATCCATGCCATTCGGCCAGCGTTCGACTGCGCCGGCCATGACCAGCTTGCGCAGATAGCTCGACGGCGATTCGCCGGCGGGCACCAGTTCTTCCGGATACTCGTACTTCAGTTCGTCGAGCGAGAAGCGGCATAGGGCGGCGATGCGCAGCGTTTCTTCAAGCGTGTCGCGCGGATATAGTTTGCCGAGCCGCACACGCGTGCG
Organism: Paraburkholderia sp. GAS348; assembly: GCF_050434205.1. Taxonomy (NCBI): domain Bacteria; kingdom Pseudomonadati; phylum Pseudomonadota; class Betaproteobacteria; order Burkholderiales; family Burkholderiaceae; genus Paraburkholderia; species Paraburkholderia sp. GAS348. The sequence continues at coordinate 12,359 of NZ_JBNPVT010000030.1, read as the reverse complement.
CATATGCCGCTCGGCATTCGCCTCCAGCGCGTGGCCGCATGCCGATAGCGGGGTGACGAGACCGATCGCGGTCAGGGTGTCCTGCAATGGCTTGCGCGATCGCGCATGCATCAGGACGCCCCCTGCCGCCACCAGAGGCAAACCGCTCGCTTTTGAAATCATCCGCAACGCGTCAATCTGAAGATCGTCGCTGCCGGTTTGCCAGAGTTCGAGTGCGATCCATGAGCGTTGCGGAGCGACCGATGCCAGCCAATGTGCACAACGCAATGTATGTGAGAGCGTCGCCGTGCGTTGCGGCACGAGGATCAGGACGCAATCGGGCAAGGTCTTGAGATGTTCGAGATGCGGCAATGCATCGGTGAAATCGGACGGACTGAGGCGATAGCTGCCCTTGTCGGCACGCGAGCGGGCGAGCGTGATCAGTTCGGAAAGATTGCCGTAGCCATTGCGGTTGGTTGCGAGCGCAACCAGTGTGCAGAACGGTTCGCCTGCATCGTCCGTCAGATTCAGTTCGCTGCCGATGATGAGGTGAGGGATGGGTTTTAGCGGCTCTTGCTCAGTGGGTCCGTGTTGTGGGGCTTCGTGTTGTGGGGCTTCCTGTTGCGAGCCCCCTGGATTTGTGGGCGTCGGCTTTGCTGCTTCTTCCAGAAAGGTTCCTACTTGCGCGGCTTTCGCTTTGTCTTCGCGCTCCTTCTGTTGCCGGTCCCGCTCCTGCTTGATTTCTCTTACCGCCGTGTGTGCGCGCACGACGCCTGCCAGCGAGCATTCATCGGTGATCGCGAGCGCGCTATAGCCGCGCGACATCGCCTGCTCGACCAGTTCATGCGGATGCGACGCGCCACGCAGAAACGAGAAATTAGTCAGGCAATGCAGTTCTGCATACGGCGGCAGTTGCGCCACAAGCGCCTGCTCGAACAAGAATGAGGACCGGGGATTTGCCATGATGCTCAGCCGAACAAACCCTGCAAATACCACTCGCCGCCAAGACGCTCTCGATACACCCAGAACATATGGCCACGATCGTCTGCCGCAACGTAGTAATCCCGCTCGACGCAATTACCGTCCCACCACCCTGCTTCAATCCGTTCGGTACGCGTGAGCATTTTCAGCGGCCGACGATAGATCGGCCGCTGGTCGCGCACCATCAGGCGCAGCGGCTTGTCGAGCATCCAGACGGGGCGAGGCTGCGATGGCAATGCACTGTCGGGCAAATCGAGCGAGGCTTGGGCATTGACCGGTTGTGTGACGAATAGGCGCCGGCTTGTAGAGCCAGACTGTCGGGATAGGTGCACTGGGGGTGCGGTGCGTTCTGCCTGTTCTGCCTGTTCTGCCTGTTCTGCCTGTGTCGCCTGTGTCGCTGCATCTCCGTCTGCGCGCGCAATCTCCAATGCAGCGTGCTGCAACTCATCGGTCAGCCAGGTTTTATCCGCTTTGATTTTTGTCGTGGCTTTCGCAGACGAACGCTTCTTGCGCGAAAACGCTTGCGCCTGGTAGGCCTCGACGCGCATTGCCCGCTCAGGCCGATGATCGTTCTGCACCGACATCTTCAGCACGTTCTCCGGCCCCAATCGCGCGCTCAGGCGTTCGAGCAGACGTGCAATCGAATCGCCGTCTGATTCGGGCATTGGAAACAAGGTGTCCGACCGCCCTGCATACTCGCCGATCTGATCCGCGACCAGTTTCAACTCGATCACGGGCGCCACTAGAACCGTCTGATTCAGCTTCTCACGCAACAGCCAGATCAGATGCTCAGCATCGCGCGACGGTATCGCCCACGCGACCTTCAGACTCGACGTCTTCGGCGCATGACGGGATGCCAATTCATGTTCGAGCAACAACGTATAACCACTGAGCGCTGCATGATGCGCGCTCAACCATCCGGCCAGTTGCACAATCAGCCGGCGCGCGGCGAACAGTAGTGCATCTGCGCTATCGACCCGCGACGGCAACTCCAACTGCGCATGAAACGATGCCGGCGCACGAAACGATTCCCGCGGATCCGGGCGCGTGCCATATGCTTGTGCCAGCAGATCCAGAATGCCACTGCCGAAACGCCGCACGACACCCGACCTTGGCAACTGACGCAAATCGGCCAGCGTCGTGCAACCGAGATGCGTAAGCGCATCGCGATGCACCTGCGCAACCGGCAACAACGATACAGATACGCGATCGAGGACCCGCGCAAGCGACGTTTCCTTCATCACATGCCAACGATGCCCCTGACGATCGGCGCGTGCCCGCGCCAACAGCCACGCGCCCCATGCTGTCGGTGCGCACGCGATGCGCGCCGTATAGCCGAATTCGGCCACAGTCGCGGATACCCGTGATAACAACGCGCGCAAGCCGCCAAACAACCGCAAACCGGAGCCGACTTCCAGCAACAAGGTATACGCGTGCGCGAGCGACACCTTCGGTGTGTACGTCAGCAAAGCAAGCGCCATCGCTTCGAAAGCCTGGGTTTCTCGAGCTGTGTCTGCAGCAAGCATCTTTAGACCAGGAGCCAAAGCCAATGCGTACGAGCGCGAATGACCCGCATGCACCCCAGCACGCAATGCGTCGAAATCCGGCATCAGGATGTGCGCGTGATCAGCCAGCGCATAGCAACGCACCTCGCCGACATCTTCGGTGCCTGAAGGTTGACTTGCCTCGTCGCCGGGCTCACACCGATTCGGCTTCGCGAGCGAACCATCCAGGAGCGGCTCGAGAGGCTTCACCGCTTCCAGCGACAAGAGTGGCAATGTGACTGCGATCCACAACATGTTTGATCTCTCGTCCTTGATTGCTGCCGACTCCGCTTTCCGGCAACACGACGCTTTGTAACGGCAAAATGAGACGTAGAGGCTCCGCTAGTGGCGGACCGCGGCGCTTGAAGATGTCGATCGAGATACCAATCTCCTGTAACCATTGACGACGGTTGATCGTCTGCGCATTAGCCGGCAAGAGCGGCTCGCAGATCATTCGCAACGGTGCCGGCGAAGATTGCGTGGCTGCCTCGACAGGCCGGATCAAAAATGCCAGCGAGGCCGACTCCTGAGCCGCCACCTGCAGACGCCGAACCTTATCGGCGCGCGCATTCGGCAGCCATACCAGTACGGCACCCATACCATTCTGCTTCAATGCCTGAGCAGCGGCCCATAGGGCCTGGTCTTCACTCGAACGCACCCATAAGACGCGCTCGACATCGATACCCCAAGCCCTCAGTGCCGAAGCACAGGGCTGGTAAGGAGGCGCCACGAGCATGACGTGCCGTTCGGCTTGTGCCGTAAGCTGCCGAAGCGCGCGGGCCAGCAGACGCAGTTCGCCGACTCCTCCGTGTTCAATCAATAACTCCGTCAGGCTGCCGGCCGACCAGCCCTGTCCGGGCAGCAGTTGATCCAGCGCGGCATAGCCGCTGGAAATCACCCGCGAGTCCGCCTCGGCAAGCTCATTGCCTTGCCACACTTGACGCCGCAATCGCGACGACAGCGCTGTCGTCGTCAGATGAATCGCTGCTGCCATAGACACGCTCGTTTAATAGGGAATGCTCCGCCCTGCCCGGCATCGAGCAAGCATGGGGCGACGAGTTTTCACTGTATATTTATACAGTATTCCGCGACGGATGTTAAGACAAGGCGGAGCGACGTAAGCGCGCGCAGGAAGGAAATGAAGAGGAGTTGTGAAGCTGTTCGGCTGCAGTTCTTTCCGCCGTAAGCATTCGACCTGCACCGTCGCGGATTTTGTTGACGCGCGAGAGGATCTGCTGCTATCGAACGGGATCGATGTGTGAGGCGGCGGGCAGCAAAGGAGCGACGTTCCAGGGTAACAGTTCGTCGATGCGGTTCGCTGGGTGATCGGCGATGCGCTCGATGACGTAATGCAGGTAGGCTTCGGGATCAACGCCGTTCATGCGGGCAGATCCGATCAGGCTGTACATCGCGGCTGCACGTTCTCCGCCTGAGTCCGCACCGGCAAATAAAAAATTCCGTCTTCCGATAGCCACCCCGCGCAATGCGCGCTCGGCAATCAGATTGTCAATCTCGGCCTGACCATCACTGCAGTAATAGACCAGCGCAGGCCAGCGATTCAACGAATACTGGATCGCTTTGGTGGTGTCCGATTTCGCGGAGAGTGTGAGAAGCGTCGTCTCGAACCACCGCTTCATGTCTTCAAGCAGCGGCACAGCCTTCTCCTGGCGAACGCGCCGTCGTTCTTCAGGCGGCTTGCCACGAATGTGCTCTTCGATGCGATAGAGGGCGCCGATGCGCTCGAGTGCCTCGCTGGTGATCGGCGATGCCCGAAGAGCGTGCAGATCGTGTAGCTTTCGACGCGCATGCGCCATGCACGCGGCTTCGTGAATCTGACCGCCCAGATACAGATCCGCATAACCGGCGAACGCGTCTGCCTGCAGTACGCCCGTGAAGTTGGCAAGGTGACGCTGTGGGTGTTCGCCGCGACGATCCGGTGTATAGGCAAACCAGACCGCCGGCGCTTCGTCCGAACCGCTGGGCCGGTCATCGCGCACATACACCCAGAGCCGGCCAGTCTTCGTCCTGCCATTACCCGGCGCAAGCACCGGCAGCGGTGTGTCGTCGGCGTGAACCTTGCTGCCGCCAAGCGCGTGGCAGCGCACCGCGTCGACCAGCGGGTTGAGTAGCCAGGTCAGACTGCCCAGCCAGTGGCCCATGGTACCCGGTTCGATCTCGACGCCGTCGCGCGCGTACATGACGGACTGGCGATAGAACGGGATGTGGTACGCGAACTTCGATGTCGTGATGTGGGCGAGCAAAGCCGGACCCGGCAGGCCACGGTCGATCGGCCGGCTGGGCGCTGCGGCCTGCACGATACAGTCGCAGCACGAACAGGCGAATTTGGGACGGCGGTGACGGATGACGCGGAAGTGCGCGCGCACGTATTCAAGCTGTTCGGAAACGTCTTCGCCCAACGGTTTGAGCGCGCCACCGCATCCCGGGCAGTGTTCCTCGAGGGGCCGATGCACACGCTCTTCGCGTTCGAGATGATCGGGCAGTGGTTTGCGACAAGCACTCTCGCGGCGTTGCTGCGCCTTCTTTGAGTCAGCCTGGACGGCCGCACCTTCGTCGGCCTGCAGGTCCTCAAGCCGCAGTTCAAGCTGCTCTATCTGACGCTCCACCTTCTCAGACTTGCGACCGAACTGCATGCGGCGCAGCTTCGCAATCGTCAGCTTCAGATGTTCGATCTCGATTACGCGGGAACTGAGCTGGTCCTGCAATTCGACGACCCGCTGCGCGTTTGCGTGAGCCGACGCCGCATGCGCGCGAACCAGCGCCTTCAGCGCATCAATGTCGTCGGGCAGGTCGGTATCGGTCAGATCCATTGCGACAGTTTACGACCATCTGCCGCACACGGATCATCGGGTAACAGACGTTTACAAAGCACTGCGCGGGCGTGCCGCTTCGACTGGTTGTCGCCAGTCAAACCCTTCGAGCAGGAGTGAGAGTTGAGCGGTGGTCAACGCCACGACGCCGGCGTCGGCGCGGAGCCATGCAAAACGCCCTTTCTCAAGACGCTTCGCAAATAAACATAGGCCACCATCGCTCCAGTACAACGCCTTTAGAAGATCACCGCGCCAACCCCTGAAGATAAAAACATGGCCGCCATAAGGATCCTTCTCAAGCACCGTCTGTACCTTCGCCGCAAGCGAATTGAAGCCGGAGCGCATGTCAGTGACGCCTGCAGCGATCCAGATCCGTGTGTTTGCAGGCGGCCCGATCATCGGAGAATCCGCTCGAGGACCAGGCGCAATATCGTCGCATCGGGCACGCCTTCTATCCGGACCGAAGTATTGCCATGCTGAAGCTGAATGCTGCCGTTTGTAGCCACCGGAGGTGCCGGCGCGTCCGTCGCCTCCGGCGCATGGGCCGCGGGTCGATCGGACTGTACATCGACAACGACAGGCAACATGGTCTGCGTCTGCGCATCTTCGACCAACAGACCCTGAGCGTACAGTTTGCGCCAGGCCCACACCTGATTGGCGTTGATGCTGTTGTCGCGGGCGACCCGGGCGACCGAGGCGCCGGGTTCAAATGTTTGCTCGACGACCGATCGTTTCCATTCCAATGGATGCCGTCGGTTCTGGCGCTTCGCGGGTAACTCGACTGTCTGAGTCACTGTGTCCATTCTCGCTTGTTTGTGGACAGAGTCGGTCACTCCAGTCCGTCGCAGCCGATGATTGCATCTTCTACGCGAAGCGGGGAACGGTACAACTTAGACGCTTACCCAGAGTTAGCGTGCCCTGAGAGAGATGAGAACGGAGAGCCCACGCATGCATGCTGCGAATGGGGGCAAGAACTGACGGGTTACGCGAACGCGATCCGGATCGGGAAGGAGTAACGTACCCGCTTTTTTGCTCGAATCGGGGTAAGCGCACGGCGAACCCATCTTGAACGAAGCGGTATAGCACGTGAGGATAGTGTCCACCAGGATAGCCAGGTGGACACTATGGAAGTAAAGAGAATTCGTCGTACACATGGGGCAGAACTGAAGGCGGCGGTAGTCGACGCCTGCCGCCAACCCGGTGCATCAATCGCGGCCGTGGCATTGGAACACGGCATCAACGCAAACCTCGTTCACCGCTGGCTGCGCCAGGCCGAGTGCGCTGCGAACGAGGCAGAGGTCGTTCCCGCACGTATAGAACTTGCCGGCGGCTTCATGCCGCTGTCGTTGCCCCAGTCGACGCCGGGCGATATCCGCGTTGAAGTACGGCGTGGCGGCAGTGTCATCACGGTGAGCTGGCCGGTGCAGGCGGCCAGCGAGTGCGCGACGTGGTTGCGCACCTGGCTCAAGTGATCCGTATCGATGCGGTGTGGCTGGCGATCGATCCGCTAGACATGCGTGCAGGCACCGACACTGCACTCGCCCGGGTCGTGCAGGTGTTTGGTGCCGCGCGCCCTCATCACGCCTACCTGTTCGCCAATCGCCGCGCCACCCGCATGAAGGTGCTGGTCCATGACGGCGTCGGTATCTGGCTCGCGGCGAGGCGCCTGAACAGGGGCCGCTTCGTGTGGCCGCAGCCCGGACTGGGCACCCAACAGTCAATGACGCAGGAACAACTCGCCGCCCTCGTGCTGGGGTTGCCCTGGCAACGTATCGGCGAGGACGGCGTGATCCGTGTGATCTAGCGACGGACAATCGGTGCTCGTGCCAATTCAGGCGCTGGCGGCCCGCTGGCACAATAACGGACATGATCGATACGACCCAACTCCAGGACATGGACGCCGCGCAACTGCGGGCCCTGGCTATGGAGTTGATGTCGGAAGTGCGTGCCCGGGACAGCGAACTGCGCTTCAAGGATGCCCGCATCGCTCAACTCACCCATGAGATGGCGGTGCTCAAGCGGTGGAAATTCGCCGCACGCAGCGAGAAGCTTGGCGCAGAGCAGCAGAGCCTGCTGGACGAAGCCATCGATGCCGATCTGGTCGCCATTGAGCAAGAGATCGAACAACTGGCCGCCCAGTCGAAGGCCGACGCGATCCCGAACAAACCCCGCCGTATGCCGCTGCCGGCAAACCTGCCGCGTATCGAAGTTCGTCACGAACCGGAGTCGACAACCTGCGGTTGCGGCTGCCAGCTCAGGCGCATCGGCGAGGACGTCAGCGAGAAACTGGACTACACACCGGGCGTGTTTACCGTCGAGCGTCATGTGCGCGGCAAGTGGGTGTGCGCCAGGTGCGAGACCCTGATTCAGGCACCGGTTCCGGCTCAGGTGATCGACAAGGGCATCCCCACTGCCGGGTTGCTGGCACAGGTGCTGGTCGCCAAATACGGCGACCATCTGCCGTTGTATCGGCAGGAAGGGATCTTCGGGCGCGCCGGTCTCGCCATCCCGCGCTCGACACTGGCGCAGTGGGTCGGCATGTGCGGAGTGCAATTGCAGCCGCTGGTCGACGCACTCAAGGAACAGATGCTGCGGCATCGGGTGATGCACGCCGATGAGACGCCTGTCGCGATGCTCAGTCCCGGTAAGGGCAAGACACAAAGAGCTTATCTATGGACCTATTGCCCCGGGGCCTTCGAGGATCTGAAGGCGGTCGTCTACGACTTCGCTGACAGTCGGGCGGGTGAACACGCGAGGGACTTCCTGGGAGACTGGCGAGGGCAACTCGTCTGCGATGACTTCACCGGCTATAAAGCACTGTTTGCACAGGGCGTGACCGAGCTCGGTTGCATGGCGCACGCGCGGCGCAAGTTCTACGATCTGCATACGGCCAGCAAGAGCGAGATTGCACGGGATGCGCTTCAGTACATCGGTCAGCTCTACGAGATCGAACGGGAGGTACAGCAGCTCGCTCCGAACGAACGCCTGGATATCCGGCAACAGCGAGCGCGTCCCATTGCTGAGGCACTCCATGCGTGGATGACACAGCAACGCGTGCGGGTGAGTGAAGGCTCAGCCATCGCCAAAGCTCTGGACTACAGTTTGCGCCGATGGGTGGCGTTGACGCGTTACCTCGACGATCCGCAGGTGCCGATTGACAACAACTGGTGTCATGCCGCTAGCGGCATGACACCAGTTATGCCGATTCCCGGATTATGCCGCGTCAAGGTCCCAAAGAGCATCGAACACGCCCCTGTGTGATTGTCGAGCCGGCATAATCCGTATGATTTCTCAGGCTGGCTGTTACGCTGGCCAGGAGAAATCAAATGAAGGCGATACACACAGTCAGCGCATCGGGCGGGCTGCCCGCCCGTCACATTGATACATTCCTTGATCGTCTACGGACGGCACGTTATTCCGAAGTAACGCTTCTCAAGAAACGAAGGGTTTTGTCTGCCTTCTCTCGGTGGATGAAGAGCACGAACGTCGGACTGGTTGACCTTGATGAGTCCGCTACGGCTTGTTTCACGGAGCGCCTGACCGACGCTCCTGAAGCGCGTGTTCAGTTCGAGCTTGCCGTGTTACGGTCGTTTCTTGCCTATCTGCGTGACGAAGCCATCGTGCTCTCGTCGACATTGGGCGACCAATCTGCGATCACCCATATCTACGAGCGGTACCTGGACTACCTGCGGCAGGATCGTGGACTTGCGAAGAACTCGGTGCTCGTCTACGGGCCCTTCATTCGCGACTTCCTCAACAGCCAGGATGTCGGCGACGGCGACATATTGCCCGATGCATTCGACGCCATGACGATCCGGAATCACATCCTTACCCGCAGCAAAGGCCGGTCGGCGGAGTACACGCGGCTGATGACGGTGGCCCTTCGCTCGTTTTGCCATTTCCTCTTTCTGCATGGCGAGACGGCACGAGACCTGTATGAGTCGGTGCCTTCGGTTCGCAAGTGGCGGCAGTCAACTGTGCCAACGTTCCTCACGCCTGAGCAGGAAGAGGTCCTGATTGCAACTGCTGATCGGTCGACTCCACGCGGGAGCCGTGATTATGCCGTCCTGCTGTTGCTGGCGCGGCTCAGTTTGCGTGCCGGAGAGATCGTCGCGCTTGAACTAGGCGACATCCACTGGCGTTCCGGAGAACTCGTCGTTCATGGTAAGGGGCAAATGGTCGAGCATCTCCCGCTGCCATCCGAGGTTGGAGAGGCGATTGCCATGTACCTTCGCGACGATCGAGGTGCGAGCGCATCGCGACGGGTCTTCCTTCGCATGTGGGCACCGCGCGTCGGTCTGGCGGGACCGGCGGCGATTGGCCACATTGTTCGTCTGGCTTTCGCTCGTGCCGGATTCCGTCCCGCGTGCCGTGGCGCCGCGCATCTATTCCGCCACGGTCTGGCGACGACGATGATTCGCCATGGTGCGTCGATCGCGGAAATCGCTGAGGTCTTACGGCACCGCTCACAGGACAGTACCGCGATCTATGCAAAGGTTGCGTTTGAGGATCTGCGCAGGGTAGCACGCCCGTGGCCCACGACGGGAGGTGCAATATGACTGCGATCCGTGACTCCCTCGCTCGGTACGTCGCAGTGCGCCGGGCGCTCGGGGCGAAATTCTATGAACCTGCATTGGCACTCGGTCATTTCGTTGATCTTCTGGAACACGAAGGTGCCGAGTTCATCACCACCGATCTGGCTCTTCGCTGGGCGACGACGCCCGTACGCGTCGAACGCGCTACCTGGGGGCGGCGTCTCTCCCAGGTGAGAGGATTCGCCAAGTGGATGAACGCCATCGACAGTCGGAATGAGATTCCTCCAGCAGGACTCCTGAGTGCCCGCCGACGGCGCAATCCTCCGCATATTTACACGGAACAGGAAATTACCCTGCTCATGACTCATGCTGCGCGGCTACGCTCGCGCACAGGCTTGCGAGCACTGGCCTATACGACGCTCATCGGGCTTCTCGCAGCGACCGGCCTCAGACCAGGCGAAGCCCTTTCGCTCGACCGGTGCGACGTTGATCTCGTGAACGGAATACTCTCCGTTCGGGAATCGAAGTTCGGCAAATCGCGCTTTGTTCCTGTCGAAGAGTCGACCCGCGAGGCACTCGAACGCTACGCGCAGAGTCGCGACCAACTCTGCCCTCTACGGGTGAGTGAAGCGTTCCTGGTGGGTGAGCGTGGTATTAGACTGAACGCCAGCGCTGTGCGCAACATGTTCGTCAGAATGTCGCGTGCGGTCGGTCTACGGCCAGCGACAAAGGATGGCCGGGCAGGTTACGGCCCACGGCTCCAGGACTTTCGACACAGTTTCGCGACTGGAAGGCTGGTTGCATGGTATCGCGCCGGACTGGACGTGAGCCGGGAATTGCCGAAACTTGCCGCCTACCTTGGACATGTCAACGTTGGTCTTACGTACTGGTACATCGAAGCGGTTCCGGAGTTGCTTGAACTTGCGGCAGGCTATCTCAGCAGGAACTGTCCGGGAGAGTGGCCATGAACGCCGCCGGCCTTCCATCCCTCGTCCAGCGTTTCTTTACCCAGCGCTTGCTCGAGCAGCAAGGTCTGAGTTCGCACACGGTGGCGAGTTACCGCGACACGTTCCGGTTGCTGCTGGCGTTCGCCATGAAGCATATCGGGCGCGTGCCGTCAAAACTGCGGATCGAAGACTTCGACGCGTCGTTGATCGAGAAATTCCTTCAGCACCTTGAACAGGACAGGGGAAATTCAGTGCGGACACGTAATACGCGCCTCGCCGCTGTGCATGCCTTCTTCCGGTTCGTCGCGGTCAGCGAGCCCGCGCTGTTCCTGCAATGTCAGCGCATCCTTGCGATTCCATCCAAACGCTGTGAACACGGCCCCGTCGAGTTTCTCACCGAGAGCGAGGCCGCATCCCTGGTAGCTGCACCCGATGTACGAACATGGATCGGCAACCGCGACCGAACGCTGCTTCTTGTAGCGGTTCAAACGGGTCTGCGCAACAGCGAACTGACCTCTCTCAGGCGTCAGGATGTGGTGCTCGGCACAGGCGCCCACGTCCGTTGCCTCGGCAAAGGCAGAAAGATGCGATGCACTCCGCTGCGACCGGATGTCGTTGCCGTCCTGAAAGAATGGCTACGGTATCAACCAGGCGAACCAGATGATCCTGTCTTCCCCAGTTCGCGCGGCGGTCATCTCAGTGCCGATGCTCTTCAGCGACTCGTGTCACGCAACGTCGAAATCGCGCGTCTCTCGTGCCCCTCGCTGAAGAAAAAATCAGTAACGCCCCACACGCTTCGGCACGCGGCCGCGATGAGCCTGTTGCATCACGGCGTAGACCTGACCGTGATCGCGCTCTGGCTCGGACATGAATCATCTGAGACGACCCAGATCTACCTGCACGCCGACATGCGGCTCAAGGAACGCGCGCTTGCGCACGCCAATGCGAGCGGCATTGCGCCGACGCGTTACAAACCTCCCGACCCCTTGCTTGCCTTCCTGGAGGGCCTTTGATAATGCCGACAATCCGAGCGACCCGGAACAGGGATCCGCCCAACTGATGCGCCCGTGGCTTCGGGACGCGGCATAATCCGGGAATCGGCATAACTGGTGTGAGAATCAGATACGTCCAATCGCCATCGGTCGCAACAACTGGTTGTTCGCGGGTTCTCTGCGTGCTGGCCGACGCGCAGCTGCGGCCATGAGTTTGATCCAGTCGGCGAAACTCAACGGCCATGATCCGTACGCGTATCTCAAGGACGTGCTTACGCGACTGCCGACGCAGCCCGCAAGCCGCCTCGAAGAACTCCTGCCACATCGCTGGCAGCCGTCTCTGCAGGCCTGAACCGAACGCTGCCGTCAAGATGGGATGACCGGCCGCTTACGAATCGGGGAGCCCACTACGGCCATGGCGATTTGCACCCTTTTTTACGCCCGTTATTTACCGCCGCTTTTACGGCCGTAAACGCAAAAACCCCACCTTTGTGGGGTGGGGTTTCTGGACATGCTGGGGAGCCTGACGATTACCTACTTTCACACGGGAATC
>NZ_JBNPVT010000029.1:0-62407 GCF_050434205.1 Paraburkholderia sp. GAS348 | reverse complement strand
GGGGCCTTCACGGATGTTTCGACAGGACGGATTGTGGTCGAAGATGTGAAACAGATAAATGGTTATAATCTAGAACACAATTCGCGGCAGCTGAACAAACCGGGCGGCAAAGCGCAAACTATCCGGCGCACGCCAGGCAAGTTCGTTGTATCCGTCTGGCTTGATGGATTGCTCGAATCGCTGGGTGGCCCATTCGACAAATATCTGAACTATGGCGAAATGCGATCGGCACTTTCGCTAGCCATCGCGAGCGAAGGTTGGAGTTCTTCATCGCGACGGGTAAGGGGCAATCATTTGTGACAGGACGCCGGCCAGCTCATGGCGCGCAGTTTTCCCACCACATGTCATGAACGCGGGCTACGGGTTCGCTATGACGTCGCAAAGCACGATTGACCCAAGAATCTTGCGATCCCACAAACGGGATAGGCTTAACCGATCGAAGGGGCACAAATCTGCAGAAGCAGGTTGTCTTTGCTGGGTAAACGGTTGTCCCCGTTGAGGGGTGCGGCGTGAACGATGCCACCACCCGGCCAATACAGCCAACGGTCCTCGAGGCAAACTCAGAGTTGACATGCCGAGCTCACCCGGGCGAGTGGTCGTGATGCCGCGCATAGAGGAGTTCCGCGAACGGTACCCTGACGTCGAACTTATGCTTGGCTTTGGGTACTGTCCTGTGTACCTGATTCAGGAGGGAGTTGACTGCGCGCTCCGTGTGGGCCAGTTGGCGGACTCCAGCCTGGTCGCGCGACGGCTGGGCGCCCTCACCACGATAACTGCCGCACGTCCAGCCTACCTTCAGGCCCCACGTGCGGCCAGTGATGCGCCGCCCGATCTCTCCCTCCCGATCGGGCGCCGGCGGTCCCATACAGGAGGATCCTGCGAGTCCGCCGCGCCCTCAATCCTTCGACGGCAGAAGCAGATATTTCTCGCCGGTCGCCTTGCGCTGGAAGCCGCGGATAACCTCGGGATCGAGCGCCTCGGCCATCGTGACTTCACGGGTATAGTGGCTGGCGAAGGTCGTCGTGATCTCGTTCGCGACGCGCTGACGCAGCTTCTGGTCTTCCTCGTACCCGATCCGCCGCAGATGATAAGACAGGAGCCAGCCACCGATTCCCCAGGCCATGCCAACACCGGGCGGGGTCGTGGTCGGCGAGAGATCAAGCCGGCCGTAAATGTAGACCTGCTTGTGGACCGGCGAGCCATAGGGGCCATCGAGCGGCGTCTTGCCGACCTGAACGGCCTCCATCGCGGCAAGGATTTGTCCGGCGAGCGGGCCACCGCCGACTGCATCGAACGCCAGCGTGGCGCCGGTCGCGCTTATCGCCGCGAATAACTGTTCGCGGAATTCGGGCGCGGTCGAATCCACGATGTATTTCGCTCCGATCCCCTTGAGGATTTTCACCTGCTCGTCGCTGCGCACGATGTTCACCAGGTCGACGCCGTCGGCGATGCAGACCTTGTTGAGCATCTGGCCGAGATTCGAAGCGGCCGCAGTGTGAACGAGCGCCTTGTGCCCCTCAAGCCGCATGGTCGAAAGCATACCCAGCGCAGCCAGCGGATTGACGAACGCGGCCGCCGCCTGCTTCGGCGTGACGCCTTCCGGGAACACGAGCGCGTCGCGCGCGCGCACCTTGCGATAGCGCGTGAACATCGCTCCGTCGAGGGCGCCAACGACCTTGCCGATCAGGTGCTTCGCGTTCTCGCCGGCATCGACCACCACGCCAGCGCCCTCGTTGCCCATCGCCAGCGACTTGCCCTCGCGCCCGGCGGCGAGCATGGCGAGCCGCGGCAGGACCTTGGCCGTCGTGACGGGCCGTCCCTCCGACGTCCTGGCGCTGAGCGTCGACAGGTCGGCAGGACCGAGCAGCGTCCCGAGGTCCGACGGGTTGATCGGCGCGGCGTCCACCCGCATCACCACCTCATCGGGTCCCGGCGCGGGGACCAATACGTCCTCCAGCGAGAGCCGCACTTCACCATCCGACGTTATCAGCGACCGCAATTCCAGCGTGGTCGTACTCATCATTTTCTCTGTCTCCTAACCGTTTTCACCAAGCTCGACCCATCCGCAGCTCACAACTCGCCGACGCTGCGCCCGACATTGAGTTCGAAATCGCTGGCAGTGTTCAGTCCGCGCTCGCGCGACTTGATCATCCGTGCGATTGCCGACGGCCATTGCAGGGTCCCGCCGAACGCCACCTCGGTCGACTGGAGCTGCACCGGATCAGGCAGGCCAGTCTTGTTGAGGATCGACTTGGCGGTGCTCAGGGCCTGGGAATCGAACGACAGGATGCGCCGCACGAAATTGGCGACGAAGCCGTCAAGTTCCGCATCCGGGAGCGCACGATTAACCCAGCCATAGAGCTCGGCCGTCGCCGCGTCGAAATCGTCGGAACCCAGTACGATCTCTAGCGCTCGAGCGCGTCCGACGGCCAGCGGCAGGCGCTCGAGCGCGCCGCCGCCCGGGATGAGGCCGAAACCGACCTCCGGCTGACCGAAGATAGCCCTTTCACGACTGGCAAACCGCATGTCGCAGGCAAGCGCGAACTCGGCGCCGCCCCCACGCGCGCGGCCGCGGACGATCGCGATGCTGATGACGTTGCTCTGTGCGAGCCGGACCGCGGCGTCGATCCAGCGCGGCTTGCCGAAGCGGCTGGTCGCCTCCCCGACGCCATAGTGCGCGATGAAATAGTCGGGATTGGCGCTCTCGAAGGTCACCACCTTGAGCGTTGGCTCAGCCTCCATCGCTTCGACCAGGTCGAAAAGTTCGTCGTACATCTGATCGTCGATCGTGTTGATCGGCGGATGATCGAAGCTCACGCGCCAGTGACCCGGTGTCTTCTTGTCTATGACAAGCCTGTTTTGCACACTGCTCATGTTGTTCTCCTATTTCGAGTGTCGCCCGTAACCCGTCCTTCAATCCAGCGTTGCGCCGAGAGACATATCGGGGACTCCGCCTCATGCTTTCGCGCCCGATCCGAACCCGCGCCCCTTGGCAGCCATTGACGTCCGTCGAGACAATCGGTTCAATAATGAGACTAATTGACTTTACGCGCCTCCGCAAGCGCTTTCTTGCGAAGGCGTCCGATACCGCCCGATCGCGCTGGACGGTCGGGAATTCGGCCGTTAAGATATTTGGTTGGAAATTCGGTCAGCATGAGAATTCGGAATGGAACGCAAGAACCGCGGCGACCCGGACTGCCCGATGGCGAGATCGGTCAACATCATCGGCGAATGGGGTAGTCTGATGATCATTCGTGAGGCGTTCGTCGGCGTGACTCGCTTCGACGACTTCCAGAAACGGCTGGGCATGTCGCGCAACCTGCTAACCGCCCGCCTCAAGACGCTAGTGGCGGGAGGCGTGTTCGAGCGCCGGCCAGTGAGCAGCAACGGCCGGCGGCTCGAATATGTCCTGACGCCGATGGGCGAAGACCTGCTGACAACCATCGTCGCGCTCAGACAATGGGGGGATCGCTGGCTGTTCGCGCCCGCCCCTCATCCCAACGACATGGTCGATATCACCGACGGCTCGCGCCTCGAGGATCTGAAGATCCGGTCGACCAGCGGGCGTGCCGTCCCGCGCAAGGATATCCGGCTGCGCCCGACGCAGCAGAAATAGCGCGGCGGTACTCAGTCCCGAACCGCGCGCACCTGGCATGCGCCGGGTTCATGCATCGCGCTCTAAAAAAGACCTAGCTCGCGCGGCGCCGAGTGTCCCCAGGTCAGCCGGACCCGGGCATGATCACAACGCCAGTTTGCACTTCGTTCTTCAGTTGTTCTGACGGCTTTGCCACATTGCCGGAGCCATCGCGTAAGAAGACGCGATGAAGAAAACGAAATCGCTTTATCAGTGTCACCGCTTCCCGGCGGCCGCTATCAGTTGTGCGGCGGGCGGCCACGCTGGCCGCCCGAAGACGCTACGAATCGCGTCGGCTCCCGCCATCAACTGGCGTTCAGATCGTCTCGATCGCGAGCGCGATGCCCTGGCCACCGCCGATACACAAGGTGACGATGCCGCGCTTCAGGTTATCGCGACGCATCGAGTGGATGAGACGTGTGGTCAGCACGGCGCCCGTTGCGCCGATCGCGTGGCCGTGCGCAATCGCTCCGCCTTCGACGTTGACGATATCCGCCGCGAGTCCGAGCGTCTGGATGACCGCAAGTGGGACGGCCGCGAACGCTTCGTTGATTTCCACGCGATCGACGTCGGACAGCTTCCACCCGGCACGCTGCAGTGCGATCTCGACAGCCGGGACCGGCCCCAGACCGAACATTCCGGGTTTCACTGCCGCCACGCCGTAAGCGACCAGACGGGCGGCCGGCGCGATGCCGTGCGCATCGGCGAACTCGCGCGACGCGACCAGCATCGCGGCTGCGCCGCTGTTAAGTCCCGGCGCATTCCCGGCTGTAATCGTGCCATCCGGGCGGAACGCCGGCCGAAGCTTCGCGAGCGTTTCGACAGTGCTGTCCGGCCGCGGCTGCTCGTCTTGCGAGAAAACCGTAGCGCCCTTCTTGCCTTTGATCTCGACACCGACCAGTTCCCCGTCGAACAGGCCTCTAGCCTGAGCCGCCGTGAAACGCTGCTGCGATCGCGCCGCCCAGCTGTCCTGCTGTTCGCGCGTCATGCGCATCTCGGCGACGAGATCTTCGGTATGCCAACCCGAATGTTCGTCGGAGAACGCATCCACGAGGCCATCGCGCAACATGCTGTCATACACTTGCGCATGCCCCATCCGCTGACCCCAACGAGCGTTCGGCAGCAAGTAAGGCGCGCGCTCCATGCTTTCCATCCCGCCGGCAATCGATGCGTCGGCAAATCCGAGCCAGATCTCCTGCGCCGCATTCACGATCGCCTGCGCGCCCGAACCGCACACGCGATTGACAGTCAGCGCGGGGACCTCGACCGGCAGACCGGCGCCGATCGCAGCCTGGCGAGCGGGGTTCATCTTGTTTCCGGCCTGAATCACGTTGCCCATCACGACCGAGTTGATCTTCGACGCGTCCGCGCCGCTACGGCGCAGCGTCTCGCGCACCGCGACAGCGCCAAGGTCCACCGCCGGCACATCTTTCAGCGACCCGCCGAATGCGCCGATTGGCGTACGAACCGGATTGCAGATGACAACTTCACGTGCTTCCATGATTGCTCCTTTAACAGAAAACGAAATCCGTTCAACAATTCGCCGCATCGACTCGCTGAACTCTTGATACGCAGGGTTCTAAATTCCGGTCATGCCGTTGTCATGTCGAACAATTCCGCTCGCAACGCTTTGGCCCGATCGCTTCCGAACTTCGATTCGAACTCCGCTTGAGCAGCCAACCATGCCGGGCGTGCTCGCGAGAGCGTCCTGGTTCCACTCCTTGTCAACCTGAACACATGCGCGCGCGCATCATGCGCAGACGCTTCAGTGTCGACCAGCCCATCTCGCTGCAAAGGTTTAAGCGCTCTGAGAAGCGACGTACGCTCCATCACTATGGCCTCGGTCAGCTCAACCATGGTCATGCGGGGGCGTCGGGCCAGGTGCGCCATGATCGTGAATTGAGCTGGCGTGACCCCGGCCTGGCTCAGGTGGCGGTCATACACCTGCGTGACATAGCGTGCCGCCTGCCGCAGCGCAAAGCAGTTGCACTCGGAATGAGAGACGTTTTTATCCATGCTGCAAACTTTATATGGTGTGTACGGACACATACAAGAGGATTTTTACGGGTGGTACGCGCCACACATATATGTCCAGGCGCATCATTTTCGATGCCCCTTCCGGTGGCATGGATGTCGTCGCATCATGCTTGCCGTCGCGGCCGAAGCTATATACTGGCACACGCCACGAAATTCTATTGCTGAGGTATACCTTGTACCTTGCTCGACAGAGCACTTCGCGCAGCGTCGTTTCCACTGAGGTCTGATTAATGAAGATACTGGTACTGGGTGCAGGTGCGATCGGCGCGTACTACGGGGCGCGTCTCATCCAAGCCGGCGCCGATGTCACATTTGCTGTCCGTCCGAAGCGCAAGCGAAGCATTGAAGCATCTGGATTGCGCGTCAAAAGCGTGCTTGGCGACTTTCAGTCGGACGTGTCTCTCGTCGACAGCAGCAACATTCCGGGCAAGTATGACCTCGTCGTCCTCTCGTGCAAGACGTACGATCTCGAACAGGCCATTGAAGCGATTGCGCCGACGGTCCACGCGGGCGCAGCCGTGCTGCCGTTCCTGAATGGCCGCAGTGCGTACGATCTGCTGGACCGCCAGTTCGGCCGAGACAAGATCATCGGCGGCGTTGCCTACATCGCGACCATGATGTCGGACGACGGCGCCATCGAGCATCTAGGCGATACCGATACAGTTATTGTCGGCGCCCGCAGCCCGGGAATGCAGGATCTCGTGCAACGGTTCCATGGCGTCTTAAGTCAATCGCCCGGCCGCCGCTCCATCAGCCCGAATGTCGACCAGGCACTCTGGGACAAGTGGGCAATGATCAGCGCTTCCGCGCTCATGTGCTGCCTGATTCGCGGCACAGTGGGCGAAATCATGGCCACGAGAGAAGGCGCCGCCCTGATGTCGCAGGCGATTCACGAATGCACCGAGGTCGCCAGGCGGTCGGGCTTTGAGCTGAGCCGCGAGGTCATCGACCAGATCAGGGGACGTCTGCTGGATCGCGAATCACGCTGGGCTCCGTCAATGATGCGCGACATCGAGGCCGGCTTGCACAAGCTCGAGGCCGACGCCATTGTTGGCGACATGGCCGCCCGCGCACACGCGCTCGACATCCCGGCCGTGCTCACATCCGCCGCGTATGCCAATTTGCAGGTTTATATGGCGCGCAAAGCGTCCGGGCGGACAGCCTCACGCTGACGTACGATGCATCAAACGAACCCAAGCGCGTTGGCGGCTTCGATTCGCACGCGTCCGCCGCCCGGACGCGAGTCACACCACGTTATCGCCGGCGAGACGTGCACGAGCGCGTCATAGACACTCGTCGAGTCATTCGCCGGACACCATTGCTACCCAGGAGGCCCCTATGCCACTCGTCCGAATCAACACATCCAGCAACACCCCAGCGGAAAATGTTCAAGCCATCAGCGACGTCGTCTACGACGCGATGATCGCGGTTGCCAACGTGCCGCTTGACGACAGATTTCAGATCATCAGCCGGCACTCGAATGATGAGTTGGTCTACCCGGAGAACGGCTACCTCGGAATCCGCTACACCCCCGACATCACGTTCATCCAGGTGACCTGGAACGCCGGGCGCAGTGTTGAAGTCAAGAAGGCGTTTTACAAAGCGGTCGCCGACGGAATCAGCGAAAAAACCGGCATTCGCAAGGAGGATGTATGGATTAGCCTGATCGACGTTCCTCGCGAAAACTGGTCGTTTGGAAACGGGGAGATGCAATACGCTCCTGGCGAATAACGACTCGGCGCGAGAGTAATCAGTCTGCCACACCGTTGCGGCTGAGGAACCGATCGAGTCGCGCTGCAGCCGTACCCCACACGATGCCGGTGCAGCGCCCAGATGCTCGAGCGGCCCGCCTTGGGTGCCTCGCCAGATTTTGCACGCTCTCCAAAGTCTGGCGAGGCCTTAAATCGACTGCGAACTCAGAACATGTGACGGATGCCCGCCATCACACCAACCTGACCTTGACCCGGCGCCGGCGTGGTGCCTCCGCCGCCCGAGCTCGCGGAGTACCTCGCGTGGCTGCTGTTGGCGAGATACGCGCCCTGCAGATAAACCGCCGTTTGCTTTGAAAGGAAGTAAGTCCCGCGCAGAACGCCAAGCGTCGCGCGTGCGTCCTGACCGCTTACGATTACGCGGTACGCTCCGCCGTCAAGCGCGAAATCCGGAACAATCTGGTAGCTGGCACTAACGTAAAAGAGATTTGAGTGAACATTCGGGCCAGCCGACGAATCCGTATTAACCCAACGTCCAATCCAGCCGCCGGCCAACTTCACGCCGTAGAGACGCACATAGCTGTTAACTTGCGCGCGGTCGTCCTTATCACCGTTAGAGGTGAGCGGCAGCGGTTTGACGCCATCGAAGAAGTTCGCGGCAGCGCCCGTACCACCGCGCTGCTCCTCATACGACGCTGCACCGCCGTACCAGGGGCCGTCGTACTTCAGCATCGCAGACCACGAGCGGCATTCCGTCATCTCACCCGGCACCTGACCAGCGCAAGTACCCTGTCCCGGCGAATTGCCAGTTCCAGTCGAATCGCGACCAAATGAATACGACGCGCCCACGGTGAGGCCACCGAACTTGCCGCGGTATGCAATCGAGTTGTCGCTTCGCGCATTCGGGATGTATGAGTCCAACGAGCCCATGCCGTAGATGTTCGGCCCGATAACGTCGGCGTCGAGAACCGCCAGGTAAGTCATCGTGTACTGTCGGCCAAATGACAGTGTTCCGTATGGGCCATCAATGCCCACCCAGCTCTGACGGCCGAACAGTCGACCGCCCTGTCCCATCGAGCCGGTCCCGACGTTGAATCCGTTCTCCAGAACGAAGAGCGCCTTGTAGCCTCCACCAAGATCTTCTGTGCCGCGGATACCCCAGCGTGACGGAATTTCGCCGGTGATCGATGGCATGCGAACAATACCATCGCCAGCCGCATTCGCGTGCGAGACGTATTCAACGCCGGTATCGACGATGCCGTAAAGGGTGACACTACTCTGCGCAAATGAAGCTGCACTGACTGCGCAAAGCGCACCGCCGAGGAGATACTTCGCTTTCATCGTTGCCTCCAAATCCATTTTTTTAATCAATTTATATTTTTCTACCGATCGTGCTGTGGTTATATTTATCTATATAGTTAGTATTCCTAGTTTATAAAAATATTATTCGGCTTCGTAAATTGCGGCACCGATTTGCCTACCGATTCACAGCTGTCACGAACGAGTCGTTAAAGAAATTGTTCTCCACCAAACCACATTCGGTACGAAATACGTGGCGAGCAGCGTCAATCATCAACGGGTTGCCACACGCATACACCTCGAATCCCGACAAGTCCGGATGATCCTTCTGGACGGCTTCATGTATGAAGCCGGTCCGCCCCCGCCACTGGTCATCAGGATCCGAAAGCACAGGCACGAACTTGAGGTTCGCTGCAGAGTTCGCCCACGCCATCGCCTCCTCCATGGCATACAGGTCCTCCTCGCGGCGGCCACCCCAGTAAAATGTCGCCCCACGTTTCGCGAGAATGCCGCCATGAGCGCGCATCATCGAAGCAATAGGCGCGTATCCGGTACCCGAGGCAAGGAAAATCAACGGCGCCTCCGAGTCACGCAACGTGAACGATCCGAAGGGTCCTTCGATACGCAAAAGATCGCGTGCCTTGAGATTCTGGTAGACATGCTGCGAGAAGCGACCAGCAGGCATGGCGCGAATGTGCCACTCGACCCGACCGTCATCCGCTGGCACATTGGCCATCGAATAGCTACGGCGCGCCCCGTCTCGCAACACGACGTCGACATATTGGCCAGGGTTGAACTTAAAATCACTGCCCGCCGGAGTCTGAACACGGACGACCGCCACATCCCCGCTAACGCGATCGACCGATGTCACGCGGGCGCCCATCTTGACAATGCGGCGGCCTGGGACGCTTGCGACCTCGGGAGCATCGAGGACGACGTCTGATGTGGGTATCGCCAGACAGGTCAGGCAATGGCCGGGCTTCAAACCGTCCGGAGTTACACCCGCGGCATATCGGACGTCACCTGAAACGACTCGGGTCTCGCACGCGCGGCACTCGCCGCGACGGCAACTGTGCTTCGGGAAGAATCCGGCAGCTAATGCAGTATCGAGCACGGTCGAGTCACTCTCCGACGGCAACGCCACATTCGACGGTTCAAATTTCACTACAAACGTCGTCATCATCTCTTCCCGAATTACAAAGCCGCCTTTGCTGCCACTAGTGCTTGACGCTCAGCCGTCAAATCGAGAGCCACGTCAACGATCATGTCTTCCTGCCCGCCAACCATCCGCCGTCTGCCGAGTTCAACGAGGATGTCCACGGTCTTAAGGCCGTACTTCTTCGCCGCCACTTCCGAGTGACGCAGGAAGCTCGAATAGACGCCAGCGTAGCCGAGAGCAAGTGTTTCCCGGTCAACGCGGACCGGACGGTCCTGCAATGGGCGAACAATATCGTCGGCAGCGTCCATCAGCGTGTAGAGGTCAGTTCCGTGATTCCAACCCATACGCTCTGCCGCGGCGATGAACACCTCGAGCGGCGCGTTGCCGGCGCCAGCGCCCATGCCCGCGAGCGAGGCATCTATTCGGTCACAGCCTTCTTCCACCGCTACGATGGAATTGGCAACGCCCAGCGAAAGGTTGTGGTGCGCATGCATGCCGGTCTGAGTCTCGGGTTTGAGAACCTGTTTTACGGCACGGAATCGATCGCGTACGTCGTTCATCGTCAATGCCCCACCGGAATCGACCACGTAAATGCAGGTCGCGCCGTAGCTTTCCATTTTCTTTGCTTCGACTGCGAGATTTTCCGGCGTGGTCATATGGCTCATCATCAGAAAGCCGACTGTATCCATGCCTAGTTCGCGCGCGTATTCGATGTGCTGCTTCGAGATGTCGGCTTCAGTGCAATGCGTTGCGACGCGAACGATGCGAGCGCCTGCCTGATAGGCTGCCTTCAGGTCGTGAATCGTGCCGATACCGGGTAGCAACAGCGTCGCGATCTTCGAATGTTTGACTACGTCCGCGACAGCCTCGATCCACTCCAGGTCGCTGAACGCGCCAAAGCCGTAGTTGAAACTTGACCCTTGAAGGCCATCGCCGTGCGCGACTTCGATGCTGTCGACTTTCGCCTTATCCAACGCTTGCGCAATATCCTGCACATTCTGGATCGAATACTGATGGCGAATCGCGTGGCTACCGTCGCGCAGCGTCACATCCGAGATATAAAGTTTCTTGTTCATGGTCGTTGCTCCTTAAACGCCTTGTACGCTCAGAAGCGTCTGCGCCATCCTCTCGGCGGTCGCGAGTGCGGCTGAAGTCATGATGTCGAGATTGCCTGCGTACGCGGGCAGATAATGCGCGGCGCCTTCCACTTCGAGGAACACCGAAGTCTTCAGGCCCGCGAATCTGCCAAGGCCCGGAATGTTGAGCGGTGCATTGACGGGAATCTCGTCGAACTGCACCTTCTGCTTGAGTCGATAGCCTGGTACGTAGGCATGCACCTTCGCGACCGTTTCTTCGATTGATTGCTCGACCTTTTCTCTATCCGCAAAGTCGGACAGGGTGTAGACCGTGTCGCGCATCATCATCGGAGGCTCGGCCGGGTTGAGCACGATGATTGCCTTACCCTTCGCCGCCCCGCCAACCGCCTCGATTGCTTTGGAGGTGGTCTCGGTGAATTCGTCGATGTTCGCGCGCGTGCCAGGCCCCGCCGATTTACTGCTGATGGACGCGACGATTTCCGCGTAGTGCACCTTTACGATGCGCGATACGGCCGCTACGACAGGAATCGTCGCCTGGCCGCCGCACGTCACCATGTTGACGTTAGGCGCGTCGATGTGCGTGTCGAGGTTGACTACCGGTACGCAATATGGGCCGATTGCGGCCGGCGTGAGGTCAATCACGCGAATCGACGGTTTCAATCCGCGCAGGAGTGCATCGTTTTTGACGTGTGCGCCCGCGGAGGTCGCATCAAACACGAAATCGATGTCGTCGAAGACAGGCAGACGTGTCAGGCCTTCGACACCATCGTGCGTCGTTGCTATGCCCAGGCGAGCGGCCCGCGCGAGGCCATCCGAGTTGGGGTCGATGCCAACCATCGCGGCCATTTCTATATGCTGACTATGGCGCATGATCTTGATCATCAAGTCGGTGCCGATGTTGCCCGAGCCAATGATGGCTGCTTTAAGTTTCATATAACTCTCCTGGTCCGGATTGCACTAGCGCACGCGGATAACAGCATGATGATTGGAGTAAAGGCGTTCGACTTCCGCTGCTCGCAGTGTTAGCACTGCACGCTGGTTGACGTAGCCTTTATCGGTGATTTCACCCAGCTCGAGAGACGGCGGTGTGGAGAGCAGCACTGCACGCATAGGTCTCTGTGATGACCCAAGGCCCGCACCGAAATCACACAATGCCTGGGTAAGAAGGTGTCGCACCTCTTCGCACGCCGCGAGTTCTTCGCCGTTCATTTTCGAGGCGTGGTCGCATGCCAGTGCACGCAGAGCCCCGGATGGAAAAAGCAGCAAGCCAACTTCGTCGCGGTCGTGTCCGGTCACTACAGCGTCCATAACGTACGGATTCAGTGCTGAAACGACGCGAACGCGAAGTGTGCCGACGGAAACCCATGTGCCGGTGGTCAGCTTGAAATCTTCCGCGACGCGGCCGTCAAAAATCACGCCGAGGTTGGGGTCGTCCGGATCGGCAAGACGGCCGGCGTCGCCAATGCAGTAAAACCGTTCCTCGTCGAATGCGGCGTCAGTACGCTCAGGATCGTCCCTGTAAGTGGAAAACACAGATGGTCCGCGAACCCGCATCTCAAGCTTGTCCTGACACGGCACGAACTTGAGCTCGACACCCGGAACGGGAACGCCGATGTTGCGCGAATCCACAGTCGAGAAGTGCGCGCTCGTAATGACCGGCGAGGTCTCGGTCGCACCCCACTCGGTCGTCAGGAACACTGGGTCGTCTCGCACGGCCAAAGAGAGGGCGCGAACCCGGTCCGCTGTCTTCTGCGGAAGCGCAGCAGCAGCGAAAAAAAGCATGTCGAGCCGCTCGAAGAGCGCCGAGGTAGCCTCGGGGTCTCTCTCCAGCAAAGGTAACAGCGCGTCGAATCCTCGCGGCACGTTGAAGAACAAGGTCGGGCGAACGTCCTTCAGGTTCTGCACAGTGCGCTCGATCATCCCCGGCACTGGTCGGCCATCGTCGATATAAAGCGAACCGCCGTTCCGCAGAATCAGGTTGAAATTGTGGTTGGCGCCAAACGTGTGACTCCACGGTAACCAGTCGAGCACGACAGGTTGCGCCTGGTCGACAAAGCGCCAGCACTGCGCAATCATTTGCTGGTTCGCGCACAGCATGTCGTGTGTGGTGACGACAACCTTCGGCTTCCCAGTCGAACCCGATGTCAGCAATAAGCGAGCGGGCGTTTGAGGGGTGACTCGAAGGAACGCCCGCTCCACAGCATCCGTCGGCGCTCCCGATTCCAGATCGGCGAACGAGATAGCGCCCGGCCGAACGTTACGCGTGTAGACCACATGGCAGCGACCGACATAGCTCTCGATTGCGCGACCATAGACCTCGCCGTCCTCCGCGTAAATCACTGCCGGCGTGAGCTGGTCGAGCATGGCGTGCAGCTTTGTGTGATCCGAGGCCGCGCGTGAATACGCTGACGATACGATTGCGATCGGTATGCCAACATGCATTGCTGCCAACGACAGCAGCGCAAGATTGACACTGTTGTCCGACAAAGCGACAACAGCCGTACCCGCAGGCACCTTGAGGTTGAGTAATGCCTGCCCCAGTCGGCGCACCTTGTCGAAGGCAGTCGCATAACTGACCTCGCGCCAGGTATTCCGTGAATTGTCGAGGTCACGCTCGGCAATGAACGTGGCACTGGGGGTCTTCCGGGCCCATTCAATCAGCCATTCTCCGACCCGGCGATGATAGGGTTGGAGAAGGTCAGCCGACCGCAGCACGAAGCTGCCATCGTCCCGGTCCTCGCGAATAATATGTGGAATCGCCAACGCGCCAGGGCGTGCGAGCGGTGATTGCTGGTAAACGCCGGTCAACATGCTGTCTCCATTGCGGCATCAACGCGCCGATGAATGGGCGCGCTAGCAACTGCGCCATTCTTGTTTTTCATTTAGTCTCTCCTCCATCCACTGCGTCTATCGGACGACTAACCGAGGCTGCAGGAAACGGATCCAAGGCCATCAATCTGAACGTCGATCTGGGCGCCGCTGGATACCGCAACCATCGGACCGAGCGCACCTGAAAGCACCACGTCGCCTGCGCGTAACGGCTGATTGCGTATCGCGAGCGTTTTGGCGAGCCACCACGCCGCATAGAGCGGATTGCCCAGGCATGCGGCACCGGAACCTTGGGATGCCAGGTCTCCATTCACGGTGCAACGCATCTGACATGCGACGAGATCAACGTCGGAAATGCGATGCGGCGTGTCTCCAAGCACGTAGACGCCGCAAGATGCGTTATCTGCAATCGTGTCGACGAGCGTTATCTTCCAGTCGTTGATAACGCTGTCGACAATTTCGATTGCGGGCAAGACGTACTCCACACCTTGCAGAAAGCGTCCCCAACTGATGACCTCGTCATCGAGATCGCGCCCGAACACAAAAGCAATCTCCGCTTCCGCCTTGGGTTGAATAAGGCGACCGGCCGGCACCACAGCGCCGGTCAGATATTCCATGTCATCGAAGAGCACTCCGAAGTCCGGTTGATCAACGCCCAGTTGTTGCTGGACCGCCTTCGAGGTCAAGCCGATTTTCTTACCGATAATCCTGTTGCCGGCCGCCACAGCCGCCCGTGTATTGATCTCCGCGACCGCATACGCTGCATCAATGCCTTCAATGCCGAACGTTTCGGAAATGCGCGGAATGGTTGTGCGCGCCTGTCTCGCCTGGCGCAGCACTGTAGCAGCCTGTTCGATGCGCTCTTCGGTCATTGCATCGCTCCTTCGTTGCAGTTCACCGCCACGACTGCCGATTTCCAGCCGTGGACCTGCCGTGAAAGCCGCTCGATCGCTTCACGTTCAGCAGCGAGACACTCCGCGTACTCTTGCGCAAGACGATCCACGATCTTCGAGAGCGGCTCAACCGCCGTCACCGCACCCACGCCGTGGCCAGCCGACCATACGTCCTTCCACGCCTTCGGCGCCGTGCTGATGTCGCCGGAGAAGTCGATCTTCTTCGCTTCGCTGACCTCCACCGCGGCAAGCCCTGCCCGCTCGAGTGTGGGACGCAGCCAGTTCGCCAGCACCCCCGAGACTGCCTTCGAAGCGACCAGGTCCTCCATGTTGCTATCCACCAGCATGTCCCGGTAAGCGGGCTGCGCCATGCTTTCCTCGGCCGCGATGAAGCGGGTGCCGAGAACCCCGAAATCGGCGCCAATCTGTTGCGCGGCACGCGTGTGAGCGCCGGTCGAGACAGCGCCCGCGAGCCCGAGCGGGCCGCTCCAGAACCTGCGCACTTCGTCGACAAAGGAGAACGGGTGGTAGGTGCCCGTGTGGCCGCCGGCGCCAGAACACACGAGAATGAGGCCATCCACACCAGCCTCGACTGCCTTGCGAGCCATCGCCGGGGTGGCCACGTCGGCCATCACAAATCCGCCGTAGCCATGAACGTGATCGAGAACACGACGGGGGCTGCCAAGCGCCGTGGTGACAATTTTCGGCTGATAGCGAAGCACCAGTTCGAGCTCGGCGTCAAAGCGGTCGTAGCTGCTGTGAACGATCATGTTAAGTGCCCACGGCGCAGTGCCGCCGAGAGCTGCACCGGCCGCGATCGCGCTCAGTGCATCGTCGAGCGCGCTAATATTGCGCGCGTTCGGCGCCGCATACGTGCCAACGATACCCGCTCGCGACGCCTCGATGACGAGCTCCGGACTCGAGACGAGGAACATCGGAGCCGCCATAACCGGAAGGCGAGTTTGCGCGAACAATTCGCGAAGTTGGGGAGCTGTAGACTTTTCTAGCATGATGTTCCGATAAGCGGTTTGCGTTACGGTGCTTTCCTGCGCGCGGGGCGCCCACGAATTTCCCAGCCACCATCACTTTGGAGAATCGCCGCGGTCGTCGCTGGCGAGTTGGTTCGGGACGCTAGAAGCACATAGTGACCGGTGTGGTCTTCGGGTTGCGCGATGAAGCCGAGCGGCACGGCATCCGCCACCGCATCCGCGAAACCGGGAATATCCGACAGTCGATCATTCTCCCGCCCCAGCGATTGCGGTCCCTTGAGTGGTGTAACGGTCCCACCCGGAGCAACTCCATTCACGCGAACATCCGGCGCAAGTTCATAGGCCAATTGCTTGATGAGACCCACGCACGCGTGCTTGGACGCGACGTACACAGGACCGCCGCCTCCCGCGTAGAAGCTCGCATTCGAGAGCGTGAAAATCATGCTCCCGCGGCTTTCCCGCAGCGCAGGGGCGGCAGCATGGGCGGCGAGCATATAGCCCAGCACATTGACGCCGAAGACCTCTTCGAAGGTTGCCTTCAGCGTGGGACCGTCGAACTTGCGCAGCGCCGCGAAGTGGTCCCACACGCCTGCATTGCCAACCAGCGTGTCGAGCTTTCCGAACTTGCGCAAGGTCGCATCCACAGCCTCGGCGTTGGCCTCCGGAGAGCGCACGTCGCCGACGGTCACCACGACCTTGCCGCCGAACTCTTCGTACATGGAGTCGGCCTGCGCGGCGTTGCGAATCAGAACACCCACGCCCTGCGCACCTTCGGCCAGGAAGCGGCGAACCACTGCGAGTCCGATGCCGGAATTTGCGCCCGTTACAAGCGCGACATCATCGTTTAGCCAGCCCATGGTCAGAAGAATGTGTTGATGTTTTTCGACATCAGCAGAGACTGCGTGATGATGACTTTTCGACGCGCGATACGCAGTGCACCGTCGACTTCACGAAGAAGATCCTCGCGACGGCCCAGCAGCAAATCGTTATCCGCTTCACCCCGGCTTCGATAATTCACGAACACCGAATGAACGACGTACTCTCCATCCTTCTCCGCGCGACACGCTTCAACATTGCTGATGACGTGGACATGCCGCGTCGGCGGATCTTCTGCCCACGCCGACGGCTGCATGAAACGAGCCACGCGGCGCTCGAGGTCGAGATGGCAATCGTCGAAATACGCCCCACGTCCGGGCGCGTATGAGCCCAGCCGGTCTGCCCTTCTGCGATTCTCGATCGCTGGCATCCAGTAGTGAATGTCGGGCGTCATGAGCGCGAGCCATTCTTCCCACCGCTCGCTGTCGAGCAGACGGGCCTCGCGGAACAGAAACTGTTCGATTCGATGTGCGAGTTCGCGCTCGACCAGTCTCTCATCGTCGGAGACGAATTCAGCTTTGACATTTGCGTTCATGCGCTTACCTTGCTGTCCTCGTGTTGAAACGCGCTCTCGGGCAACCCAGCCTTATCGCGCTTCGGCACTTCGTCCCACGAGCGGGCGCCCATCAGGTCTGCCCAGCGCTGGTAGAAAGCGCGATGGTTCGCCTCGTTCACCTGGTTGCGGAAGACGTTGCCCGGCAGTTCCGTATCCGTAAGACGCGAGCCAAGACCGAGGCCCATGTACAGTTCCTGCTGACGGGTAACGAAACCCGCGTTGGTGCGCGTCGAGAACTCGAAATTTTCTCCATCGTCCATCTCAAACACACCTGACGGCGAGAACGTCATCATCGTGCCCTTGATCCAGCGGTCCTTGATTTCCTGCGGAGCGCTGCGATTCACGATGGTCCACGTGTGCAGTTCGATCTTTCCTGGACCGCGTGGGTGCCAGACACGGAATGTGTTCTGGCCCGGCAGGAACGAGAGATTCGGAAATACGCTGACCGAGGAAATTGAGCCGATCATCTTCGAGCGGAACTCGCCTAACCGCTGCGCCACCGTAGGCTGAATGCCGTACAGATACTTGCGGATTTCCTTATCGCCCAAAGTCGCCGCATTGCCGACGACATCAAGGTTGAACTCCCATCCGTGGCCGTTGAAATTCACGTGATAAGAGTCGGGGTCGCGGTACACGTCGGAGACGGGGCCGCCGAGCATCGCACGAGCAGCGGAATCGTGAGTCCAGAGCGCGTGGTAGATGTCACCGATAAAATTCTCGACCGGCACCTTCCAGTTGCAATTGATGACGGACTTCACACAGCCGCCGACGAACTCCGTGCCCCGCCCGTCCATATCGAGCAACACGTCGAGATAGAAGCGGAAATCACCCAACCACTCGTCGAGCGGCGGCGCATCCGCGTCCATGTTGCCGAACACGAGTCCCTTGTACGATGCCACCTGTGCGACAGGATGGAGTCCATGTTCGCTAGCCTTCATGCCACTTGCGTCGAAGAGCTCCTGACCTGCCATGCCGCGCAATTCACCGTCAATGCCGAAACTCCAGCCGTGGTAGTTACAGACGAAACTCCGCGCGTTTCCCGCGTCCGTGAAATTCAGCTTGTTACCGCGGTGCGGGCAGGTATTCAGGAACGCCTTGATCGACCCATCTTTCTGGCGAACGACAATGACATTGTCTTCCGCCATATACGTGGTTAGATAATCGCCCGCCTTCGGCAATTGCGATTCGTGGGCGAGAAAGAGCCAGCTCCGGGCAAAGATCTTTTCGAGTTCCTGCTCGTAAATCTGGTGATCCCAGTAGACTCGGCGCGAAAGGCTGCCTTTCTCGAGGTCGATCAACCGGTCGAGGTAGGAAAGCGGCTCGCTTGCCGCGTCGCGCTTGAGTCGCGGGCAAGCACCCGTGCAATCATGTGACATCTGCGCCTCCTTCAGACCGATGAAACCGCGTCTTCCGACTCGGCATCCAGATCGGCGAATACTTCGTCGCCTTCCTCGATGACCCGATACGTACGCAGGTCGACAGTGCATGGAAATGCAACGGCCTGGCCTGTCGGAATATGGAACTGTCCGTCGTGGACCGGGCACGCAATCAGGTCGCCGTCGACAATCTCCCCTGCCGAAAGCGACGCGGTTGCGTGGGTGCAAGTGTCGCTGGTCGCATAGAAACGACCTTCCAGGTTGTAGACGGCTAGTGGACAACCGCTGCCTTCGACCTTACGCATCTCGCCAGGCGCGAGTTCTTCGCGCTTGAGCAGAAAGACCTTGTTCATAAAACACACTCCGTTATTGCAGATGCAGCTGGACGAAGCCGAGCCCGGTGACCCATTCTGGAACAGGTGCGTAGTCGATGACCTCGCCACGCGCCCCCGCGAGCGCACCCATCGCGCACGCCCAATTGCGAATTTCCATACCGCCGTTTCCGCCGTTCTTGAGGATGTACTCATCACTCAAGCGCGCGATCGCGTCCACATCACAGCTAGTCGCGTAGTCGAGAATCTCGCGATCGAAAGCTTCGTTGACGCGGCCCATATCCGCCGTGCCGACCCAGTGGCTGATGCCACCGCTGCCGATTACGGCAACCCGTTCGTCGTCCGGCCACGCGTCAACGGCGTCCCGGATCGCGCGACCGAGCGAAACAGCCCGGGTCAAGCGAATGTATGGGTCGACACCCGCGGCGAGATAAACCGGAATGGTTCCCACTCGCGCGCCCGCCTCTCGAAGTGGCTGAACAATCAGTTGATTCGGGATGCTCACAGAGTGGTCAACCGTCAATGCTCGAGCAACTGCCCAGTCGTAGCCATTCGCCAAACCGTGTTCCGCGATGTGTTGCGCCAGGGGCGCGCTATCCGGTATCACTCCCCGCTTCAAGCCAGGGAGAGCATCCAGTGGTCCATCGACGTCGCCAGTACCAATGAGAAAGCTCGGCAGACAGTTCGTCCCGAAGAGCATGTAATGGTCGGCGCCGACGATCACCACGCTGGTCGGCCGCAACTCCGCGAGCCGTTCCGCGCAGGTGTCGAATGCCTTCCACATGCGGTCACGGACCTCCTGCTTGGGAGCGTCCGGCGCGACGAACATCACCGGGTCATGTGGCACGAGAAAGCCACCTACTACTTTTGCCATGTCGGCTTTCTCCCTCTCTATTGTTTGAGTGCCGCTACGTGCACGGCCTCACCATCGCTCACGGGACGAAGACGCGCCATGTACGCACGCATATCGCGGTTGGGCGATAGCTCCTGCCAGAAGCCCATTGTCAGCATTGGATTCACGCCCGCCGTCTGGAGCGCGAGGACGTTGAAGTCGAGGACCATCTGGCGCTCGTCGTCGCTGAGCGCGAAGCGCCGGAGAAAACCCTCGGCGTCTTCACGAAAGCGCTGTTTGGCGGCACGATCGACGCTCAATTGATGGAGCACACGCTCGAGTACGTTGCGGCTCATGGCAGTTATTCACAGAAGGCTGTCACGAGGCGCAGGAAATCCGCACGACGCTCGGTTTGCACCCAATGACCGCACTGTCCAAACAGATGCAGATCGGCGCGAGGAATCGCACGGGCGAGCAACTGCCCGCAAGCTGGCGGGACGACGCGGTCTTCACGACCATGCAGCACCAGCGTAGGCGCTTGAATCTTTGCGACGACGTGCTCGGGGAATCCCTTGACCATCGTCGGGCCTTCGGCATTCGGTTTCGGAATCAGCTTGCGCAACGCGTCCTGCGCCCCCGGGCGCGCGCTCGCCTCGTAACGCGACTTGACCATCTCCGGCGTGATAATCGACTGGTCGAACGGGAACAGCCGCATGGTTTGCTCCATGTTTTCAAGCGACGGCTCGTATTGCCACGCTGAGCGAAGACCGGGCGTTTGTTCGAACTCCCCTGCGGGTGTGCCGAGGAGCACGATGCGCTCGACCCGCGACGGATCGAAAACGGCGAGGCCCAGCGAGAGCGCGCCGCCGAACGAATTGCCGACGAATGACGCCTTCTCGATACCAAGCGCATCCATGATGCCCACAAGATGCCGCACCCAAAGCTTGATGTCGTACTGGGTGCCTTCCTTGAACTCTGTGAAGCCGAAGCCGGCAATGTCCGGCACGACCACGCGGAATTTTTCCGCCAGATCGGGCATGACACCTTTCCAGTTCGTCCAGCCCGACACGCCGGGACCCGAACCGTGCAACAAGAACAGCGGCTTACCGCGCCCCTCGTCGAAGTAATTCGTCCGATGCTCGGCCGCAACCAGCTCTTTACCCACGCCTTCCAGATTTGCCATCATTTCCTCCATACCCATACGTATGCGTATGTTAGAAGCGAGGTTAAATAACGTCAATGATTTGAAGCCTGGGGTTAACGCGGCAGGCGGCGACTACGCACGACGGAAATTCGTCGGAGTGCGTACCGGCCCGCAAATTGAATGGCGGTAAAATGCGTGTTTTCCGGAGCCAATATGGCAGAGACAAAAGCTACTCAGAGCGGTCGCGGGCAGTTCGGCCCGGACGATTGGATTCACGCGGCGCAGCGGGTTTTGCAGAGCCGCAGCATCGACGCCGTCCGCGTGGAAGTGCTCGCCAAAGAGATGGGCGTCACCAAAGGCAGCTTCTACTGGCATTTCAAGGACCGCGACGACTTGATACGGCGTATGTTGACCGCCTGGCGGGACGCAGCGACCGAACAGATCATCTTCCGCTTCGAAAGCCGCGGACTGTCTGCTCGCGAACTGATTCGCGACCTTCTGGCACTCCCGTTTCGCGGCGCGTCGGCCAAGGAAGCGGCGGCGACAGAATTGGCAATTCGGGCGTGGGCACGCCGGGACGACGCCGCGAGAAGCGTGCTGGATGAAGTCGACGCCAAGCGCCTGACCTACATCACCCAATGCTTTCGGGCTCTCGGATTCAGCGCGACTGAAGCGAAGTCTCGAGCGTTTGCGCTCTACAGCTACGAGCTTTCAGAATCGCTGCTTTCACAGCAGGGCACTGCGAAGCAGAAAGACGACCGGCGTGCTTTTATGGAAAAACTGCTGCTGACTCCGCTGAATGGAGCAGAGACGCCGTGACGATGTCCCGTCGCCGTCCTCGCGCCACCTGGACGGCGCAGGGGGCGAGTGGACCGGCGAACCGCCGTTCGTGTCAAGCGCGCTCTACTACCACTTCGCTTATCTGAAGTGTTGGCGCCAAGTCGGTGTAGTTGGCTACGTCATCCATGATCTCTTTCGCATGCGGCCCGAACGCAGCCTGAAAGGACTCAACCGAGTCGCAGAAAAAGTGGCACATGGCAATGTATGTTGGTGGTTGGCCGGGTGCACCGCCTGCAAGCCCTTTATCAACGGTGTAGTACAAACACGCTTCGCCCATGCGCTTCTTGAGCAATGGCATATGCTTGTCGCGGTAGTACTGGTGGTCGAAGCGGGCGCCAGGCGTGTTCGCGTACATGACACTAACCTTGATCATCATGGGTCTCCAAGTGGCAGAAAGTGTGCCCCCAAAACGTTGGGGTCCAACGCATGAACGATTTGCAACTGTCGTACAGCATACATCATCGTCGACAACGGCCACGGGCTGCCGGGAGACCATGCCTCGCGCGCGCCAGACGCGATCGGGCCTCGCCAACCAGTCACCTCCGGTAGTCAGCTCCGTGATCATGCCGAGGTAGCCAGCAAGGTCTTCAGGTGCAGGTCGATCTGCGCCAGACATTCCGCGTCGGTTCCAAAAAGGGCCAAGTGTCCGTCGACGCTCGCAATCGGCCGGAACTCGCTCCCTGGGATGAGTTTCTGCTCGGCCTCGCAATCCGCTGGCGAGAAGAACATGTCATGGCTGATCGGCATCACGAAGGTCCTCGCCTTGATGCGGCCAAGCGCGACTGCAAGGTCACCGCCTGTGTGCCGGCTCACGTCTCCATGCTGCCACTTCCAGGCCATGGCGAGCAGGTCGTTCGGGTCCATCGGCGCGAAGTAGCCGGTCATGAAGTTGTCGACGAAGGCTTGCATCGAATCGAAGCCGAGAGCCCTGTGGCGGCCGGCGCGGAAGAACTCCGTGCTCCAACCCATCACCGTCCACATCTTCGCGTGCCGCTTCAAGCCGGCCGCCACCTCGGCAGCCGTAGCGTAGTCGCCGCCCTTGAATCCCTGATCGGTGATGATTGCCTCGACCAGTGTTTCAACGAAGAGGGCGTTGTGCTCGGTGAGCTTCGCAGTTCCTGCGATAGGCGCCGCGCGAAGCACCATCTCCGGGTAGCGCACGGCCCACTCGTAGGTTTGCTGCGCCCCCATCGAACCGCCGACAACCAGCGCCAGCCGCGTGATGCCGAATTTCCCGGTCAGCAGCTGATGCTGCGCGCGCACGTCGTCGCCGATGCGCACCTTCGGGAAACCCGGGCCGGCTTGGTCCCAGCTCGTGTTGTGCGGCGAGGTCGACAGCCCGTTGCCGATCTGGTTGACGACGACGATGAAGTATTTCGTCGGGTCCAGCGCCCGGCCGGGTCCGATGTAGACCTGCTCAATGATCTTGCTGGTGCCTGAGTACCAGGTCGGGACAAGGATAGCGTTGTCCTTTGCTGCGTTGAGCGTGCCGTGCATGGCGACCGCAAGTCGGCAGTTGGGGATCGAACCGCCCTCTTCGAGCTCAAGCGTGCCGATGTCGATCAGCTCGTAAGGGCCGTGCCCTTCCGGGCCGTAATAGGTGTTGGTGATCATGACGATGCCTTGAAGTGCCGAATGGATAGGTGGTCGAACCTGCAAGATGCAGTCTGTGTGACGGGCGAGTGAAGTCAGCTATTCACACTCATGCGCGCGCCACACCCGGCTTCACGCCGCTCTGCAAGTCCGACCAGGCAGAGGTGCGGTTCGATCAGCTCATCGCAAAGCCGGGGTAGCCACTGGCCGCCAGTTCGTCGCATTGGCGGTGGTAATTGCCAACGCCGCCGATGTAGGACAGGAGGCGTCGTGGTTTGCCCTCCACGTTGGAGCCCATGTACCAGGAGTAGGTCTTGACCACTAGCGTGGCAGCGGCCGTCTCGTCATGGTGGGCGACCCATTGGTCCTCGAACGCCTGCGTGGCTTCGACGACCCGCTTGCCGTGCTTGCGCGCGTAGTCGATGCAGTCGGTGATCCAGTCCACCTGCTGCTGCAGGCATGTAGTCATGTTGCACAGCGCCGCCGAGGGCGCCAGCGGTGCACCGGTGGTAAACAGGTTGGGGTAGCCGTGAACCTGCAGCCCCATCGCCGTGCGAATCTCCT
The DNA here is from genome assembly GCF_050434205.1 of Paraburkholderia sp. GAS348. Taxonomy (NCBI): domain Bacteria; kingdom Pseudomonadati; phylum Pseudomonadota; class Betaproteobacteria; order Burkholderiales; family Burkholderiaceae; genus Paraburkholderia; species Paraburkholderia sp. GAS348. Next base: position 38,648 of record NZ_JBNPVT010000029.1, on the reverse strand, counting down.
GCTGCCACTGCTCCCTGAGCGAGCGGCCACCACGCCCGCGCAGATCGATGCGGCTCAACGCGCCGGAGCCGGCGTCGAAGCCCACGGCCAGGATGATCACGTCCACCTCGTGGACCTTGCCGTCGGCCGTCCTGATGCCTTCGGGCACCACGCACTCGATGGGCGACTGGCGGCAGTCGACCGCCTCGACGTTGTCCTGGAGGTAGACCTCGAGGTACTTGTTCTCCAGCGGAACGCGGTGCGTGCCGAAGCCGTAGTCGGTGGGGATCAGCAGCTTGCACAACGCGGGGTCGTGATGCAGCCGCTCGCGCATCTTGCCGCGCACGAACTCCGACACGTCGTGGCTGACGGCCTCGTCAAAGAACATCTCGGCGAAGGTGGCCAGCCACATTGCCAGCGAGCCCTCCTCCCAGAACTCCTCCAGCACGGCGAGGCGCTGCTCGGGGGTCTTCTCGGCCCATGGGCCGCTCTCAAAGTCATAGTGAAAACCAGCAAAGGTTCCGCGCACCCGCTTCTTCAACTCGTGAAACTGCGCACCCCACCGGTCCCACTCGGCCTGGCTGTACTTGGGGTTCTTCATCGGAACCACGTACTGCGGCGTGCGCACGAAGATCTTCATCGAGCCGACTTCTGGGGCAATCGTCTGGATCACCTGGATACCGGTCGCACCGGTGCCCACCACCGCCACGCGCTTGCCCTTGAGGTCTACCGGCTCCTTGGGCCAGAGACCGGTGTGGAAAATCTGCCCCTTGAAGCTGGCCTGGCCGGGAAAGCGGTCCGTGAGTGGTGCGGACAGCATGCCGCAGCAGGCGACGAGGTACTGCGCGTCGATCTGCTCGCCCTTGTCGGTGGTGATGGTCCAGCGCTGGGTGTCTTCGTTGTAGTGGGCCGATGCGATGCGCGTGTTGAACTGGATATCCTTCTTCAGGTCGAGCCGGTCGGCCACGAAGTTGAGCCACTGCTCGGTTTCGGGCTGGGCCGGAAAACGCTCGCTGGGCTTCCACGACTTGTAGAGTTCTTCCGAGAACCAGTATTGGTAAACCTCGACCTGCGAGTCGAAGCGGGCACCCGGGTAGCGGTTCCAGTACCAGGTGCCTCCGACACCCGACGCGGCGTCGTAGGCCCGGACGGTAAGCCCCATCTCGCGCAGACGGTGCAACTGGTAGAGGCCGGCCACACCGGCACCGATAACGACGGCGTCGAGCCGGGTTACCCCATCGGCACGGTCTGGGTTGGACAGATTCGAAGAATGCGTGGGAGCGTTCATGGTGTTTGTCTCCTTGTTCCGGTCATTGCAACGACCGTGATGCAAGGATACGAACCGTGTCCGCGCAAATCTTGAACGGGTGGGTGAAAGTCTTGAACGAAAACGTGAGGCGGCTGGCGCGCACCGGTGGCGTTCAGGCGGTGCCCTGGCGGCGCAATGCTGCGGGCGTCACACCCAGCCTGCAGTTCATGACGCGTGTCATGTGCGCCTGGTCGGCAAAGCCACAGGCCGACGCAATCGCCTTGACCGGCATGGCGCCCTGCGACAGCAGGCGCCTGGCTCGTAATACGCGCAGCTCCATGATGTAAGCGTGGGGTGCCTTGCCGAACGACTGGCGAAAGCGCCGGCCCAGCGTCCACGTTCCCATTCCACTCATGCCAGCCAGATCCTCCAGCGTGATGCCCTCGTGAAGACGTGTTTCGATGTACTCGACGAGTCGGCGACAGAGAGCCTGCGGCAGCCCACCTTGATGGGCCGGTTCACGGTACGACACGCAAGCGTAGTTGCGCAGCAGATGAACAGCAAGCTGCGTGCTAAGAGCCTCGACGTAAAGCGCGCCACCAACCGCACAACTGCCAGCCTCCTGGGCAATAGTGTCGATAATACTTGAGACGACCGCGTCCTTCGTTTGCAGGAGATCGTGGAGCCGTACGTCCGCAATTGGACGCTCAAGCACATCGGCCGCGACCTTGGACACAAGCGAGTCGGAGAGGTAGGCGTGCGCGACTTCGATCTCGCCCGTCCAGTGCCAGTGCGACTCCTGGGAGCGGGTGAGCAAGGATATGTCACCGGGGTGGCAGTGGGTTCGGGTCCAACGCCCCTCGAAGCGGCGCTCCATGCGTGTGCTGCCGCGCTTGTAGGACACGATCATGAAGTCCACCATCCCCGGTACCGGCACATCAAGCGGCTCGTAGCGGTAGGCGCGTAGACCCACGCCGTTCCATCCGAGACCCTCGCTGGATCGCAGCAGTTCTCCGGGCACCCACTTAGGGAGTTCGCTGGGAGTGATGAACTGCCTCATATTTGACTCTCCGCTCGACGGGCGCCGCGATAGAGCGGCGAGTTTCTCTGATCCGGCGGATTGTCTCGCGCCGGAGCGCGCTTTCGATGATTAGAACCGCTGACGAATACCGACCCGAGCCATAACCTGCTTGCTGCTCGACGAAGGACCCGCGGCGTCCGGATTCGCGGCAAACTCCAGCCCGGTGCCCGCTACGTCGGAAGCACTCGCAACCTTGATGTAGCTGCCCTGAACATACACGTCGGTCCGCTTCGACAGGTTGTAGTCGGCTATCAGACCAAACTGATGGTACTTCGGCTTGGCGCTATTACCCGCCGTGCCATCGTACGAAGCCTGGGTATAGGTGTACATGCCGCCCACGAAAAACGACGGCGTAAACTGATACTTGGCGTTCACCTCGAAGTTGTTGAACTTGAGCGACGATGCTGCACCGAGTGTCGGGCTCGGGGTCAGGTTAGCGTACTCAGTCGCCGTTGGTTGCGACAGCTGCGTATGGGTGTACACGAAGGTGAGTGTTGCAGAGGCAATCGTGTAGTTGATGCCCACTCCGAATACGCGCTGACGAGCCGCAGTCCAACTGCCATCGGCGCCGCTCGAACCGAGATTCGCAACGGCCCCGGCGGAGCCATTATTAGGGCTATCGACGTTCAGGTATGCAGCGGCAACGTTCAGAGGGCCATTGATATATTGTGCGCCTACGCTCTGCGCACGGTTGACCGCGAAATTGGTTGAGTTGCTGAAGGCATATGCTCCACCGAACGTGAAGCCCGCATAGTCGACGCTGGTGTACTTGACCGCATTGTTGATACGAAACGAGTTGTCCGTGTTGTCATTGTCATAGGGGTGCGAGAACATTGCGCCGCCCCAGTTACCGTTGGCGGTCAGCGGAGCCAAATAGTCAACAAGGGAATCGTATTGGCGGCCGAGCGTAAGCGTACCGATCGTTGTGCTAGCCACACCGACGTAAGCCTGACGGCCAAACTCTTGCCCTTCCTGCGCAAACTTGCCGTTGTTGACATTCAAACCGCTTTCCAACCGGAAGATCGCCGATAGACCGCCACCCAGGTCTTCCGCGCCCTTCATGCCCCAGCGCGAACCTTGCGCGTCGCCGCTTGACAGGGCGTAGAGGCTGTGCCCCCCAACGTTATTTGTATAGTCCAGCCCTTCGTCGATGAGGCCATACAACGTGACGCTGCTTTGCGCATGCGCAGCGCCAGCCAACGCGCTCAAAACACCCAATGCAATAAGCGATTTTTTCATCGAAGTTCACTTTAGATTAAGTAGTTGAAATGTCCCTTCCATATACGTCGTACTACTACATAATTTGAGCTTAATGAAAATTGATGCGCACACCTGTTCTGAAGGTCGGCGTGCCGGTTCGCCGCCTACGGTCGAACTGCTCCCGGCAGACCATGGCCAGCGTTCACCCGATTGACCCGAGCGAATCCTTCAGGTGGAACGGCTCCGCCTCCGCCGCAAGCTGGGGCCACGGCACCACGTGTTCCGTCCCACTCATCCAACGTACGAGATTCGCTGACCATTTAAATAACCTGAATAGGTCCGCTTTCTCCTAGTAGAAATTTCTAACAAAATCCAAAACTTTCCGATAGATTTTCCGCATGACAGAACAGACCAGGAAAAACGAGGCCGTGCCAACAATCAGGACCACAGCCACCGCAGCCGGCCGCGGCGTGATCTCCTCGCGAATGTCCTCCAGCATCAGGAGAGGCAGCGTCTTCATCGAAGATGAATTCAGGAACAGAGCCACGTCTACGTCATTAAAGCCAATCAGAAAGGCAAAAACGAATCCGCTGAGGATGGCCGCTCCAAGTAGTGGGACTATTACAGTCCGCAACACGACAGGTGCCGTCGCGCCGAGTGAGGTCGCCGCGCGTGACAGGGATGGATCGAGCCGGGTGAGAGCAGCCCCGATGACGAAAATCGGATAGGGCAAGCCCATGACCGCGTAAGCGCTGATGAAAGCCAGCGGAGAACCGATGAGTCCCAGCCTTGCTGCCAGATAGAACATCGCTACCGCCATCACGATCGGCGATATCACAAGCGGAACCGCACCGTTGACAAACACGGCGAAGCGAAGCTTTGCCGAGAGTCGGGCGCCGCCAAGTACGGCCAGCCCTCCTGCGACGGTGGCCAGAGCGGCTGATGTCAGTCCGATGAACAAGGACTGTAGCGTGGAATCAACCCACTGAGCGGAGCTCAGGTAGCTGGTGAACCACTTCGCCGACAGACCAGGCGGAGGAAAGGAAACAAAGGGCGCCGAGCTGAAGGCCAATGGAAACAGGATGAGCAGCGGGACGATCAGCAGCATGAACGTGAAGCTCGCGATGGAAATGGCGATTGGCCATCTAAACCTCGCTAGCCTGCGCACGACACGTTCGATCGAATGGGCAACAGCCCCGTAGAAACGCTGCATCCCCGATTTCAATCCGGACGACGGGCTTACCGACTGCTGCGCCGACGTCGAACTCAACGCCAGGAGCAACGGCGACATGCACGCAGAGGTAAGCCCTCCTACCAGCACGAGTAGCACAACAGCATGGGCGGCGGCACCCGATTGGTCTGCGAGACTGTTCACACGGACCTCAATCGCCTGACTGAGGAAATACGTCCCTGGCGGCCCAAGCAAGGCTGGCGTTTCATAGAAACCGAGAGAGGTCATGAATACAAGCGCACAACCCGCAATCACGCCTGGTGCGGCTAAAGGTAGAAAGACTGTGAGGAAGGCCGTAACCGGGTCGCTGCCAAGACTCTGAGCCGAGCGCCTCAGGTCCGGGGGAACACGACGCATCACGCTGTAGGCCGGCAGGATAAAAAGCGGGAGCTCGACCTGCACCATCGCGACAATCATACCCAGATGGGTATAGGCAAGCCGTACCGGCTGGTCGATCAGGTGCAAACTCAACAGTGCCCCGTTCACCAGGCCGTTGTTTCCAAGCACGACCACCCATGAGTAGCTTCGTATCAACGCGCTAACGAAAAACGGTCCAGTGACTGCGAGCACCGTAAGTGTGAGCAGCCAAGGCCGGTTGATTCGCGCCATACAATACGACGTTGGCACACCAAGGCATAAGCACCCAAGCGTCACCCAAACGCTATTGACGACCGTGGAGAAAAAGATATGCCTGAAGGCGCCGCCCAACAGCTCTTCGTAAGCGCGCAGCGACCAGCCTGCAGAAGAGTGCACGCTATCGAGCAATGTCCCGGCGACGGGAATCCACAGAAACACTGTCACCAATAATGCGGCCGGAAGCAGCAGCATATAGGGGCGTCCCGCCGGAAACAGGCGGGACAAGGTTTTCTCTAACGCCGGGTGTTGCATCGTTGACTGGTGATTCACGAACTCTTCTCCTGTTGACCGGCCATGTAACGATCAGCTTTGCAACCACTTTTCCCAAAGCTGCGTCGCTAGCGTTTCATTGCTGACGCCAGGTGACGCCTCGGCTGCCCACCACTCGTAATTTGTGGCCAGTTGCAAGTCCCGAACGGCTGGCGCCGAAGGCATCTGACTAATCCGCTCGGGCGTCATGTGGGCAAACGCGCGGCTGTTCGTCGGCCCATAGTTAATCAAAGTGGCGAACTCAGCCTGGCGATCTGCCCGAGTCGCGAAAGCAATAAATTTCATGGCGTTTGCCGCGTTGGCGGAGCCCTTCGGGACAACCCAGTGATCCCAACTGAGAATGCCATCCCTCCAGCTAAATGCGATCTTTGCACCCTTAGCCTGCATGTCGCTAACGCGCCCGTTGTAGGCGCTGGCGATGGTGGCGTTACCGTCCACCAGCATCTGCACAGGTTCGGCCATACCTGACCAGAATCTGGCCATGTCCGGTTTGATCCGGTCCAAACTCTTGAACGCACGTTTCCAGTCGATCGGATAGATTTTGTCGTGAGTCACGCCATCCGCCATTAATGCAATCTCAAAGGTACCCCCGCCGGGGAAAGCGCCTCCGTCGGCGAGCGTGCGCTGGCCGACGAACAACTTCGAATCCCAGAAGTCCTTCCATGTGGCAGGCGCGCGAGACTTCGCAACACTGTCTGCGTAGGCGAGAACGATCGATCCGAATAAGGACGGAACGCCATACGGGTGGGCCGGCACCGGTTTTAGCGCCGCCAGGTCCTGCGGATCGAATGCCTTAAAGTCTATCGGCAGAAGCAGATTGCTGCGGCTGAATTCCGGCAGCTTCGCTCCCGTCAGGTCGACTACGTCGGCAACGGGAGAACCCGCAAGCACGCTCGCTTTCAGCTTGCCCGGAAGCGCATAGGGCACGAGGTCTACACGAATACCCGTTTCCTTTTCGAACGGTTCGAAATATGCCTTGCGCTGCGCGGCGCCCCACGCCCCACCTCCGTCGGTGATGGTCACCGAGCCGGCGGCGGCCCATGACGACATGGGTAGCACAGCGCTGGCCAATGCTGCGGCACCACCCTTCAGAATATCTCTACGCGTAAGGCCTTGATGCTTTGAACTGGATTCCATGTCGCCCCCCTATTTATGTAGCACTTCGAACAAAAATGCATCTTCCGGCCGCCAGCCAACTCGAACCGGCTCGCCGACTGAGCGCCCACTGGCACCCGACTCACGGGCGACTAGCGTGCTTCCGCCTTGCAGAGTCAGATGCACAATCGTGCTTTCTCCGACGTACAATACGGCCGCCACGCGGGCGTCAATGCTCCAGCCCATGGGGTGCGCGCCCGACGCTGTAATCTTCACCAGAGCGGGATTGATTGCCATCTCGGCTTTGGCGCCCGGTGAGCTCGGCGTGCGGTCATGCCACTGCCCCGGCAAACGTGCTCCGTTTTCGTCTTCGAGATACCATCCGTCGGCCGCCGATCCACCTGCGCGACCATCAAGTACGCTTGCGCCTGTTAGAAACCGCGCAACGAACGCCGATGCGGGCCTTGCGTAGATACTGACCGCGTCCCCGACCTGCTCGAACCGCCCCTCATTGAGTACACCGATCTGATCCGCTAGCGCTAATGCTTCCCGCTGATCATGAGTGATGTAGATGATCGTCGCGCCGAGCGATTGCTGGAGCTGCTTGATTTCCACTTGCAGGTCATCGCGCAGGGATTTGTCCAGTGCGGCCATAGGCTCGTCCATCAGCAGCACGTCCGGCTCCGCAACGAGGGCTCGCGCCAGCGCCACCCGCTGCTGTTGCCCGCCGGAAAGCTGGGTGATGCGCATATCGGCATATCCGCCCAGCCGAACCAGTTCAAGCATCCGGTTGACCCGGGCGTGGATGGCACGGCTCCGGATACCCTGGCGTCGAAGCGGATAGGCGAGGTTTTCCGCCACGTTGAGGTGCGGAAACAGGGCATAACTCTGGAAAACGACCCCGACCTGCCGCGCGTAAGCGGGAACGCCAACCACGCTACGCCCGCGAATTCGGATATCGCCACTATCCGGTCGCTCAAAACCGGCGATCAGGTTCAGCAAGGTACTTTTGCCGGATCCGCTTGGGCCCAGCAAAGCGAAGAACGATCCGGAATCCAGTTTCAGGCTGATTTCGTCAAGGACCGTTTTATTGGAGAAATGCTTGGAGACACGATCCAGCAGAATCTCGGAGCCGAGCACAATTCGTTGCCCGCCTGCGTCGGGCTGCGAGGCCTGCGTCGGCTTTGCAGCGTCAATGTCGGTACTCGAACGTCGAGTGCGACTGATGAGCCCGAGAATCCCAGCTCGACGAGATCCGTTTGTCGCCGGACATGCGCTGCGCTCATCGGTATCGCTGAGCGGCAAATCTTTACTGATCGAGTTCATAGGTCAATGACTGTAAGGAACCAGAGGAGCAAGCCGATAAGAACCATGTGACAGATCCTCAATTAAGGTAGTCGCGCGCGGATTCCACCCAAGTTCGCTCCGGGCGCGCTCGGACGAAACGTGCTGATCGAGAGACATTAATGCCATCAACTCTCCCAGTCGTGCACAGGCTTCCTGCTCTGTCCACGATCCGACCGATATCTTTGGCCCGAACGACTGAGCGATCGTTTCGGCAATAACCTTCATGCTGACTACATCTCTCGAGCCCGCGTTAAATGCGCCGTAAGCATCTTCAGCAAGCAAGGCGCGAATATAGAGGTCGGCAAGATCGTCCACGTCGACTGTCGACCAGCGGTTAGTCCCATTCCCGATCGTACGGGCGGTCCGGTCCTCGATTGCCTGATTGATCAAGGTGACAAGGAAACCGCCCGAGCGCCCGTAGACCAATGGCGGACGCACGACTACGCCCCTGACATCGCGTTCCCTCAGGCCAATTACGAACCGGTCGTGTTGCAGACGAAATGTGCGTAACGGATGAGGGTGCTCGACAGGCTCATGCTCATCGCGCGGCTCGTCGCCGGTGTGGCCATATACCGGCGTCGCGCTGGTTGCGATAAACGGCTTACCGGTTCCTTCCAGCGCCTGCCCGATAGCCGTGATCGCGGCCCAATCGAGCTTCTGCATATGAAAATCGTGTTGAGCCGCCATGTGCATAGCCGCGTCAGTCTGGCGGACCGCCTTCCCGATCGCGTCTGCATCGTCGAGCGTACCTTGCACCCACGCCAAACCAGGACGTGCGGGCATAGCCGACCGGCTAGAGGGTCGCGCTAAAGCAAGGACATCAATGCCGCTATCCAGCAACTTTTCCAGAACTACCCGGCCCATGTAACCGGTAGCACCTGTCAGGAATACTCTCATCAGATGGTCCCCAAATTAGCGAAACGTCGTACGAAAATGGCAGACCAATTCAATGCGACACGGCGCGGAACACGGGAGAATCAGGCAAACGCAGGCGTTGCATCGCACATGCGTCAATCTCGTCGATAGTCGATGCACGGTTCAATGCGTCAAAGTAAATGAGGACTGACCCAACACCCGCGGCTCCCTGCATGTAGCCTGTTTGCGTGGTAAGTAATTCCGGTAACGTGCGATGCTCGGCCTGCGTCCACCGCAGGCCATCATCGTCATCGATTCCGCGCTCAAGGATGTTGTCGACCAGGCGCTGGGCGAAAGCCAGATAAGACGGTGCATCGCTGCGGCAAAGCCCCCTCGCCAGTACATACAGATCCAGAAAAAATTCGGCGACGCCCGCGGAGCCACAGCATATGCCGACATTGTTCCAAAGCCCGTCTGTCGCGGCATCGGGAATCCCCGTGCCGACAACTGCTTCCGCGAGTTGGAATAGCCGTTCCAGCCAGACGGCATCGCCCTGCGTTTGCCACAAACGATAGTAGAAGCGACCGGTTCCAACTGGGCCGTGGCACCAGCCAAGATAAAAGAGGTCCGGCGTGCAATTCAGCGAATGGCAGATAAGACCGTCATGGCGAGCAACGCTATGGAGGTAAGCTGCCCCAGCGAGCGCGGCGTCGAGGAACGCTTTGTCGCCTGTCTCCTGATACAGCGTGAGGAGGAAGTAGCCAGTCCCCGCCGCGCCGTGCGCAAAGTTGGGGTGCACAAGTCGCTCCCTTTCCTCCCATTCCCAGCGCAACCCACCGCCATCCGGAATCGCGAGTTCCAGCAAGCGACGCCCACTGGCTATGGCGAGTTCTCTCGTTACGGGAAAATCCATGCATCTGGACAAGGCCAGAAGAGTGATCCCAATGCCTGCGCTTCCGGTAGTAATGTCCCGAACGTCGCTCCACGCGACTCCAGCACCGCTCTCCTGCGCCGCATCAACAATCAGTTTTGCGACTCTTCTTGCGCCCTCACCATAGCGGGCATGTCCAGGTATTGCCTGTAGTTGCGACAGGAGCACACCAACTCCGCCAATCCCGAAATACAATCCGGGCTGATCGTCGACCCTGAGGTTGCTGTACGAACTTTCGTGCCGCCGTTGCGTATCCAGTTTGGCCGGAAGATTCGCAACAAGATAATCGGCCGCTTGTCTGGCAAGTGCGAGATACGCGTCAACTTTTGTCTGCTGGTACAGGCCTAAGTAAAATAAGGCAACGCCTGCCCCCCCGTAGTAAACGTTGAGCTGCTCTTCGGGCGGAAGAGTGCCATGGGCCGGCCAGTTGATGCCCGTTGTATGGATGCGTTTCTGCGTTTCGAGCCAACGATGAACCTTAAGCGCAGCATCGAATGCCGACGTGTTTGTGGACATGGTCATTTCGTTCCGAATCATCAAGTTTCAGATGGGCCACCTACCCTGCCCTTATGCCTCAACTGCATTGCCTGGACCGGCGTCCTACACACAACAAGATCTGCGCGCGGTCCCAAACGCTGTTCCTCCCGGTCTCCTTGAAGAATGACACCCAATCAGCGCAGACAGAACAGCGCACAAGTGTGCATATGCTCACACAAAAGCATTCCCTTTGCATAGTGACCATTTCGCTGCTTACCCTGAGTGACTTCCCGGTCGTTTGCCGTTCCCAACCGGCTTCCGCGATCAGAAACTTCGCGTTCAAGTGCCCGGTGTCCAGTTCCGTGACCCCGCACGCCTATCTAACAACGCCAAACCTCAATAACCTTGAGCCTGAACGCGAACGACTCGCTACCAAATCCTCGCGTCGCTTCAATTGTCTGGCTAGAGGGTAGCCACCGCTTCCGTCAAGTCCCGACGATCGGCCGTCTTGATAGGTGAATCGCTTCGCACAATCGATCTTCCCGCACAAAGCCCGTCGATCTCAGTCTCGCAAGCCGCCACACCTCGCTCATTCATGCTTTGAATTCTAGCTCTGGTGTTCGGGAAAAAATTTCTGAAGAAAAAACCGAACGTAAGTTATTTCGAAAGTCGCTTCCATCGTTAAGCTAAGTTGTAGAATTTTCTTCCACACACCATAAATCTAAGCGAACGTTTTCGCAGGACCGTTTCTTGAGTGCGCCGATCGAATCAGCGCAATGGCCCACAGGCATTTCCTCAATTGCAGTCGCGCGTCGGCGTTCAGTGGGTCTTGTGCGTGGATGACGTCGATGGGGGCATGCTTACGCTCCCTGCTTCAGTTGGGCGATGGACCAATGAGCGGAAACAAGAATGCAATCGCAGGGTCGCATGTAGCTCCTCGCTCTTCGACCCTGTTTCGCGTGATGATCGAGCCATTTCCCATGGTCGGCCTCTGACGTCCACCTGACTGCCCGGATGAGCCGATGGATAAAAGGTAGCAGGAAGGAGAATTTAGTCGTTGCCGGCGAGCGCAAAATGAATTGCATCACCGTGCAACCGCGCGGATTCGCCGGGGGGCACCATTGCAAACGATGATAGGTCCCGCGGTTTTTAAATCCGCACGCTCTGGACTCCAACGATGCCGGTATGCCTCGGATCGAGGCCAAAGCGACTGACTATCCAGCTTGGACCGAGGCCATCGGCAAGCGGGCGGCGCAGGTTTGCGATCCGCGGGTTCAAGGGAAGGCGAAGAAAATAACGCCTAGTTGGCGACAGCGTCTCCCGAACGAGTCGAAGCACCGGATACGTGCGCCAGTCCATTCCGCGAATCTGGCGTCGATTCCACTGCCCGGGATCGAACCGCATCGGATACCTCGGTCGACTTGTCATCGGCGTCGGTGTAGTTCGGCGGCGCAGTTCCGCTACCCAGCAAATAGCGACGTCGTTGCGTGTAAGCATCACGGACAAACGTGTACTTATCCAACGCTGCCTGTGAAAGCACATCTGTCGCGCCGAGAAGGTCAGCTCGAGTACTGATGAAGTTCACGCCGAATAGGGGCACGCTGACGTCAGCCTGCAGGTAGCTCGTGGGCGTGGTGAAATACGAGAATATCCAGCCGGTCGAGTCGCGAAGGGAGCTTGGACCAAACAGTGGCAGTACGAGATAGGGACCAGAAGGCACGCCGTAATGCCCCAACGTCAGGCCAAAATCCTGATTGTGCTTTGGCAGACCGGCAGGGGTTGCCCAGTCGAGCAGACCGCCAATCCCGAAGGTCGAGTTGAACGCAAAGCGCATCAGATCTTCGGTGGCGTCGGTAACCTTCAGTTGCAGTGCATCGTTCGAGAAGTTTCCGATATCACCGATGTTCGAGAAGAAATTCCTTATCGCTGTGCGAACAGGGCTCGGTGTTATCTTCGTATAGCGCACGGCCACTGGGCGTGCGACGTACGTGTCCACGCGATCGTTGAACGAGAATACCGCTCGATTCATTGGCTCCAAGGGGTCGCCTGGCGTCCGATCGAAGCTGGACGCGCAACCGCATAAGCCGATGATGCTCGCCAACACAATACCGAGTTCCAGGGTTCGGACCTTCCATCTTGCTTGCATCGCTTCCTTTCCTTCCGTTCCTATCTCTCGAGTCGCCCCGACGTCCGCACAAAAGTCCGATCGTAACGGCCATCCTCAGATGTTGCCGACCGCTGATGCAACACCAGGGCGGTGCGAGGTTTCGCCTGTTGCCGCACGGGAAAGTGCGCAAGTCATCGGGTGTTCGGCGGTTCGCTAGCGGAACTGAAATCGCCCTGCTCACAAGGTCACTCGCGCACCGAGTTTAGCTAGCAAGGACGTTCTGATAAAGATGCCACCGTAATAAACAGTGTTGTTCTGCGACGAACAAAACGATGTACGTGGGAGCCCGCATGAAATACGTGCAGGGACGTCATCAACGTCGAACCGGCGAGTGTCGCCTGCGCCTGCGCTGCGCCTTCAGCACAAAATCTCAAATCAATTTCACCTGAACACAACTATGGACCACGCATAGTCGTGGTCCCGTTTCCACCGATGCATTGTTTCAATGTTGACTAGAATTTCTTACGAATGAAGTTGTTTTCATGTGCGAAGTCTGTCGCTATTCTTCAGTCATCGATCACAATTTGATCGCTAAATTAGCGCTGTATCGATGGGCACAACCATGAAACACATTCTTTCCGCACGGATCGCATCCGTCACGTCATTTGACACAACCTCGCCGCAACTCGAGCCGCGTTATGGGTACAACACCCCAGTCGGGCGTCGTACTGCAACTGGTCCACTGGTTAGTAGCCCGATCAAGCCGGAGCGGCCGTGTGGTCGCCCCCCTTTCGAGGAAGCCACCTGTGCCGGTGGTGGTCGTATGTAACGAACTGCGATTTGTAATTCTCACATTCGTCGCCAATACCGTTACCTGTTCCAGGTATTAGCCGGAACGGGTCAATGCAACACTGCTATGAAAAAACGCCTTCTCAATACACTAGCCACGCTCTACGCACTGAGTATGGCGCTCCATTCGATCCAGTCGTACGCGCAACCGCTCGATCCGCAGTTCACATGTGATTCGAACGCGCACACATTCATAACCGGGCTCATCAACGACGACGATATCACCCCGGAGCCAACGCATATTGAAGCAAACTCGGTCAACGCATTCCGGCCGGAGCGAGGCAGCGACCTGACGGCATTCGGCTTTCCCGTCCACGCCGTCGTCGGGTATGAACACAACGATGCCATGTTCAGACAGGGCGGCGGTGACACCCTGGCAGGGTCGCTATATGGTGTGGTAGTAGCCGGCCCCACGGATCAGGTGGAAGCACGCGTGCGTGAGGCGGGCAGCGACGCTATCGTTCGGGAGGTCGTCCCCCTCGTCGCCACCGCCATCGTCTGCAACGAGCACTGACCCCTTGTCGCACCCGAAGCCACGCAATCAGGGTTTCATGTGGCCGGATGCGACAAACCGTTCATGCCACGACAAGGCCTCGCCAAGCAGATGAGGAGTGTGCTTGCCCGGACTCGCACGAAGAGCCCGCTCAAAGTAATCCTGCAAGAGCGGACGATAGTCTGGGTGTGCACAATTATTGATAACAGCACGCGCCCGTTGCTTGGGCGACAAACCGCGCAAGTCAGCCAGTCCCTGCTCCGTGACAACAACGGCTACATCATGCTCGGTGTGATCAACATGACTGACCATCGGCACGATGCAGGAGATTGCGCCATTTTTGGCTGTGCTCGGTGTAACGAAGCATGAGAGAAAACCATTCCGAGCGAAATCTCCCGAGCCGCCGATACCGTTGATAATCGAACTGCCAGCCACATGCGTCGAGTTGACGTTGCCGTAGATATCCGCTTCGACCATGCCATTGATTGCAATACAGCCTAAGCGGCGAACCAGCTCGGCGTGGTTTGAAATCTCCTGCGGACGCAGCACGATGCGGCTGCGATAGTGCTCGATATTGCGGCCAAATTCCTCGACACCTTCCGGGCTCAGCGACAAAGCAGTCGCCGACGCGCGGCGGATGGTATCGGTTCTGATCAGATCGAGCATGCCGTCCTGAATCACTTCCGTAAACGCGGTCAGCCCTTCGAATCCACCGTCACGCAAGCCGCTCAACACGGCATTCGCGATATTCCCTACCCCGGACTGCAAAGGCAGGAGCTGCTCCCCGAGCCGCCCCATGGCGATTTCGTGACGGAAGAACTCTACCAGGTGATTGGCAATTTGAATGCTGCTCTCATCCGGCGGGGAAAATCGGCCCAGGCGATCCGGACCATGCGTTTCCACCACGGCGACTACCTTGGCGGGATCGACGCGCAAGTAGGGCTCGCCAATACGGTCATCCGGACCGGTCAGCGGAATCGGCTTGCGCTCCGGCGGTAGCGCTGTACCGTAATAGATGTCGTGCATGCCATCCAGACCCGCAGGTTGAGCCGAATTCACCTCGATGATCACTTTGTCGGCCAGGTCAAGCCACGTCTTGTTGTTGCCTACCGATGTGGATGGAACAAGCCGACCGTCCGGCAATATCGCTGAAACCTCGACGACTGCCATGTCCAGCTTCCCCAGGAACCCGAACCAGGTGTACTGCGCGACCTGTCCGAGGTGGATGTCCATGTACTCAATCTCGCCGCGATTGATCCGCGCACGCAGGTCCGGATCGGACTGATAGGGCAATCGAAAGTCGATTCCTCCCACTTTAGCCAGTGCCCCGTCGAGTTCGGGTGCGGTGGAGGCGCCCGTCAGTAACTTTAGTGCAAAACTTTCGCCACGGGCATGTGCACTTTCGATCTGTGCGGCCAACGCCAAGGGGACCGCCTTGGGGTATCCCGACCCGGTAAAACCACTCATCCCGACGGTCATACCGGGCAGAATTTGCGCCGCCGCCTGATCGGCAGACATCACCTTGGACGCGAGGTATGAATTATGGATACGATTTTCCATTGCGATTCCCAAGTCTATGTAGATTCCAGGTTTTCCCGGTCGTGCACAATCCGCGGACGAATCGTGCCTCGACATGCTCGGGTTACGCCTTGCATTCTACGGCGCATGGGTTAGTTGATTCCGCCGATTTGCCGCAACAAGCAATATCGACGATAACAACATTCGTTGCGCAACGAGTGACGTCAGGATCGGGACGCGGAAGCGTTACTCCGCACCTGAACCAGCACCTTGCCGAAGTTGCGGCCGTCGATCATGTTCAGGAACGCTTGTGGAGCATTCTCCAGTCCCACGGTAACGTCCTCCAGATGTTTGATCTTTCCCTCGCGCAAGAAGGTGCCGACCTCGCGAAGAAACGAATCGAAGTACTGTTCTGTGAACTCGTAGTTGATATAGCCGCGAATCTGGAGACTGCGGGTCAGCACCGCACGCATTGTCGCGGCAAGATAATCTGCCGAGGTATCGTGTTGCAGGGTGCCCGACTGCTGCGCCATCAGCCCGCAAACGGGTACTCTCGCATACTGGTTTAGCAATGGCAGCACAGCATTCCAGACGGCGCCGCCGATGTTCTCGAAATAGACATCGATGCCGTTCGGGCAGGCAGCCTCGAGTTCCTGAGCGAAGTTGGGCGAGCGATGATCGATCGCGGCGTCAAAGCCGAGTACGTCGATCAGATATGCACATTTCTTCGGACCACCCGCGATACCGACGGCGCGCAGACCTGCCAGCTTCGCTAACTGCCCAACCAGCGACCCCACTGGACCAGTCGCCGCGCCCACCACTAGCGTTTCGCCCGCTTTGGGCTTACCAATCACTTCGAGCCCGGACCAGGCCGTAAAGCCCGGCATCCCCAGTACGCCCAGGTAGGCGGATGCCTCGATGCCGTCGACATCCAGTTTCTTCAGACCCGCAGCATCCATCGCTACGTGCGAACGCCAGCCCGTCTGCGCGAGCACGACGTCCCCCGGAACGAATTCCGCAGAGTGTGATTCGAGAACGGTTGCCACACTTTCACCGGGCATCGGTTCGCCGATTCCAGCAGGCTTCGCGTACGATCTGGCGTCGTTCATGCGTCCACGCATATACGGGTCGAGCGACAGCGTATCTACGCGCAGTAGCACCTGCCCCGCCCCGGGCACCGGCAGCGGAGTGGTTTCGACGCGGAAATTTTCAAGGCTCGCGCGAGCCGTTGCGGGGCGCGATGCCAATACCACCTGGGTTGCTTGCTGCGATTCCATTGTGTTCTCCGGAATAGTGATGCCATGCTTCAGATGCACGCCAGATAGCGTGCCGCAGAAGCATTCTGCATCGAACGGTTGTTTGTTGCAGTCAAGCCGTGACGAATTCAACCCGGGTCATTCGCAGCGACCCGCCAGCCGCCGCCGAGCGCCCGGTAGAGCGCCACCGCAGCCAGGGCACGCGCACGTCGCGCCTGATTCAGCGAATCGTCGTCCACCAGATAGCTCTGCTGCGCATCCAGCACATCCAGAAAACTCGTCGTACCGCCTTTGTACAGTTCGGTTGAAAGACGCAGTGCCTTGCCTGACGAGTCCAGCGCCGCCGACAGGTGCTCCACCTCGCTCGCCGAACTCACCAGATCGCTGCGCGTGTCTTCAATCTCCTTCAACGCATTGAGGATGGTCTGATTCAGATTCAGTTCGGACTCGCGCATGTGGCTTTGGCTCTTTGCGATGTCCGCATTGATACGGCCGGCGTTGAAGATGGGACTTGTCACCCCCAGCGCCGCACTGAACAGGTTGTCGGTCAAAGTCGGCATGCCGAGATACGAGGCAGCCAATAATCCGTCCGTCAGGTTCAGTGAAAACTTCGGATACCACTCCGCTTTCGCCTCCCCCACTTCGGCCGCGCGCTGTTCGACGCCTGCGTAAGCGTTCAGTACGTCCGGGCGCCGCAGGAGCGCTTGTGAAGGCAACGTGTTGGGTGCAGACGCACTCGGCACCGGAATTGCGCCAGTGCCGAACACCGGTGCGTTCAAGCTCTCGGGCGTCTGTCCAGAGTAGACGGCGATCAGGCTTAACTGATGCTGAATCGTCGACTGCACGCCCGGAATCCGCGCTTGCAGATCGCTCAGCTGATTCTGCGCTCGCGCGACGTCGAGATTGGTCGACAAGCCAAATTGCAAACGTTCTTGCGTCAATCGAAGTGCACGCTCGCGGATATGCACGTTGTCCTGCAAGATCCGCTGTTCGGTTTGGGCCCAGCGCAGGTCGATGTATGCATCGGCAGTATTTGCAGCCAGCGCGAGGCGCAACTGATTCAGCGACTCTTGCGTTCCGGTGAGCTGGGCCTGCGACGCGAGCAATGCGAGACGTTCACCGCCGAAGACATCCGGGTTCCAACTGGCTGTCAATCCAACACCGGCCTGACGCACATAACCGAGCGGAGGCGGCGCATTCTGACGTCGATCGCTCGCGGTGGCACCAGCGTTCAATTCGGGAAGCAGCGCCGCGCGGCTGATTGTGGTTTGCGCTTCGGCCTGTTTGACCCGCTCGACGGCGGCCTTGATGTCGAGGTTCTGGTTAAGCACCGAAGCGACCAGGTCGTGCATCACCGGGTCCCCGAACTGTTGCCACCACGCGTCCGCATCCACCGGGTCCTGAGGCACGTCGACGCTGTACGCTGCCGGCGCAATCTTCGCGACATCGTCGGGCAGCTTCGAGTGAGAGGCAGGCTGAACCGCGCAAGCGCCCAGCGCAAGACTCGCTGCGATTGCGATAAAAGTCGATTTCATGTTTTTCTAACTCAATGGGCGTCCGGCGGCGGCACCGCGCCGTCGATAGGACGGGCAAACACCGCGCATGCAATCGCCAATACAAAGCAGCTTGCAACCGCAAAATACGCGTCGGAGAAGGTCATGGTCAGCGCTTCGCGCATGATGAGATTGTTCAGGTACGCGAGCCCCGCCCGCGGCGCGGCAAGCACGTCCCCGGCTACCGCACCTAGCTGCGCGGACGCGCCCGAGATGAGCGAATCGATCACCGGGCGCCCTTGGGTGACATGCTCGCTCAATCGCAAATAATGCAGATTCAGGCGATCGTTCAACATGGTGTTACACACGGCCACGCCAATAGCGCCGCCTAGATTTCGCATCAGGTTGAACAGCCCACTTGCCGAACGCAAGCGTGCTGGAGGCAACGAACCCAATGCCAGCGTAACGATGGGCGGAATGCAGAACTGCTGGCCGAATCCGCGCAGAATCTGGGGAAGCAGTAGTTGCTGCCAACCCCAGTCGCTCGTCAATGGAACGTAGAGGTAACATCCGAGGCCGAACACCACGAGGCCGAACAGATTCAGCCAGCGCATATCCACCCGGGAAGCGAGTTTCGAGTAGAGCACCAGCGCTACCAACTGCGCGCACCCGACAGAAAGCAGTGCAATGCCGATCTGGAGCGAATCTAAACCCCGCACCCGCGACAGAAAAACCGGCGTAAGAAAGACCGTGCAGAAGATCCCAATCCCGGTGATGAAGGACAACACGCAGCCGATCCAGAAGTTGCGCATCTTCAGCGCACGCAGATCCACAATCGGCTCACGGGCGGTGAGCGCATGAACGAGGAACAGAAAGCCGCAGATCCCCATGATCCAGGTGCAAGTGAGAATCGTGGTATCGCCCAGCCAGTTCTTGCGTGGACCTTCCTCGAGCACGTATTCGAGGCACCCGAGGAAACCTGACATCAACAGGATGCCGAGGTAATCCCCTTTCCTGATCAGACTTAGATCGACTTTATCGATACGAACGTACTTCGGCACCAGCACCGTCACAAACAAGCCAGGCACCAGGTTCAGATAGAACAGCCAGTGCCATGACAATGCATCGGTGATATAGCCGCCAATCACTGGGCCGATGGCCGGCGCAAGCGACGCGAGCGCGCCGATGGTCGTCGAGGCAATGACGCGCTGCTTGCCCGGAAACAGTACGAACGCCGTGGTGAACACGGTCGGAATCATCGCTGCACCAGCTGCGCCTTGCATCGCGCGGAAAATGATTTCCGTATTCATGTCCCAGGCGAGACCGCACAGCATGCTGGTGATCGTGAAGCCGAGCGCCGAAGCCGCAAACAGCCAACGCGTCGAAAATACCCGGGTGAGCCAGCCGGACATCGGGATCACGATAATCTCGGCGATCAGATACGCGGTCTGGATCCACGACAGTTCATCCTGACTCGCCGACAGGCCGCCGCCGATATCCTTAAGCGACGACGCCACGATCTGGATGTCGAGCGTTGCCATGAAAAAACCAAGGCACATCAGGCCGAAAGCGAACACCTTTGCCGAGGTCGGCATGCCCGCGGGGTCTGGAATTCCTTGTGAGGTCATGATGAAGTCTCGCTCTGTCGCTCACTCGCCGCTCTGACGGGCGCTGTCCAGATGGACATCAACCGTCGCCGACAGACCGGGCCGCAGGTAATCTTCCGAACCCTTGGGTACATCAAGAAGAATTCGCACAGGCACGCGCTGCACAATCTTCGTGAAGTTTCCGGTCGCGTTTTCCGGAGGAAGCACACTGAACGTCGCTCCGGTTGCCGGTGCGAGGCTCTGCACGACGCCGTGGATCGTGCCGGCGTGCGCATCGAGCGTCACGTCAGCCGAGTCGCCACTGTGCATTTTCTTCAACTGGTCTTCCTTGAAGTTCGCATCAACCCACAGGCCACTCGAGGGCACTACCGTCAGCATCGACGTACCTGCCGTCGCGAGCAGCCCGACCCGCGCCGTGCGGTTGCCGACGTAGCCGTCGACGGGGGAGCGGATCGTCGTGTAGCCAACATTGAGCGCCGCGTAGCGCCGTTCAGCCTCGGCCTTGGCGACACGCGCATTGGCGTCGGCGATCTGCGCATCGAGCACGTCCAGTTGCTGCTTTGCCGCCTGAAGGGCCGCATCGCTACCGTCCACCGCTGCCTTCGCCTTCGAGAAAGAGGCATCCGCCTGCTCGACAATCTGGTTCGAAACCGCCTCGTCCTTGACCAACTGGCGGTAACGCACCTTGTCGGCGGCACTGCGCGTCAGTTCAGCGTGGGCAGAGGCGAGCCCGGCCGACTGCTGGTTGATGATCGCGACCTGCAGTTGGCGTTTCGCCTTCAACTCATTGACGGCTGCCTGAGCACTGCCCACTTCCGCGTTCGCCTGCTCGAGCCGTGCGTCGTAATCGCGTGAATCGAGACGGATCAGCACCTGGTTTGCCGTGACGTGCTGATTGTCCTGAACCAGCACTTGATCCACAAAGCCGGTCACCTTCGGCGCGATCACCGTGACGTTACCGCCTACGTATGCGTCGTCAGTGTTCTGAACATAACGCGCGATGAAGAACCAATAGAGACCAGAGGCGCAAAGGACCGCCACTACGCCGAGGACCGAGAGCAACATCCAGGGCACTCGTTTGGTTGACGAAGCGGTGTTCACTCCGCCAGCGGGAGAGGTGGGGATAGGTGTCGTGCTCATTATATATGTGTGTATGCACTCAAAGGTTGCAAGAAATGGCCGCCAGGGTGGCAGCGCTTCGGTTAAAAGCGGCAAGTGCTAACAGACAGGTTGACTGAGGGTCGGGCGAGCCAGGGCTCGCCACAACGCCTTCGTCCAATCAAATGGTGAGCGCAATGCGCAGCGGTGCTGCACTTGCTCCGTAAAGCACGGGATGAACTGAAGCGGATCTTGTTTTCGCGTGCATGGTAAGTGTGCGCAAGCACTTGCTCAACACCGTTTTTGGAATCGAACTGTTGCAACTGTGACAATGATCGTCGGCCGGGACACCGGTTATCTTTGCACCGTTGAACGGGCAACCGGCGCGCACGCACGCACGGCCCGACGTCTTCGAGGATCAGCGTGATCTTTGCCGTGTCCGGCCGAGCGGTCTTCAAGCGCGTGTCACGCGAAGAAGTTCACGCCTCAAAGAGGCTGAGCGCCGATACCCGAACTTGCGTTCGAACTCGTCCTGAGCCGCCGTCCAATGCGTCGTGGCCTCGTGCAGCTTCAGGTGGCCGCCACTGGTCAGAACCAGTTGGAGACGCTGCCTCACCTGCCCGTCCTGCTCATTAGCGACAAATCCATTGCGCAGCAACGGCCGAAGTATGCGTACAAGCGTGGTGCGGTCCATCACCATCGCCTGCGCCAACTCCATCATCGTTAAACTCGAGCTACATTTAAGCGCGCAAAGGATGCTGAACTGCGTCGGCGTGATACCTGCTTCGCACAGATGCCGCTCGTACAACTGCGAAATGTATCGCGCGGCCTGACGAACGGCGAAACAGTAGTCGCTTTCGGGGGATTCAATGTGCATAGGCACATGCTAGTGGGCGGGATGACGGCAATCAATGCTCGACGGTGCATCAGTTTGTATCGGGGCAGAGAACAATCGGAGGTGACCGGTTACGGCGAGGCGACAGATTAAACGCCCACCCGTCAATTGTCGGAGTTTTGGACTAGCCGGGTCGCTTCTTGTGAACTCGGCAAATCTCGCAAGCCATTTCTTTCAAAATTATTTCATAAGCTTGACGATGAAGCGCTGAAACAGGACGCGCGGCAACCGGGCGAAGCGAAGCATCACGCCCTGGAACTGGCGCGCGCCAGCCGCGCGCCTATCACCTCGTCGAAGAACGCGGCAGCATGCTCGACGAACGCCCTCACCTTGGCCGGCAGCAAGGTTCGCGAGTTATAGGCGAGTCGAATCTCAATCTCTCCGTCGATGATTTCGAAATCTTCAAGGATCGACACGAGCTTGCCTGAAGCCAGTTCCTCCTGGGCCAGCGCAGCGGGCAGCACGCCGACGCCCCAATTCTCCAGGACCATTTCCCGGTTGAACACCGGGTTGTTCGAAACGATATCGAACTTCAGCGGGACGGTCATATCCTCATCACCCAGACGAAAGGTCAACGACGGCTTACGAAGTGTGGGCGACATCGCGACGAACGTGTGATCAGCCAGCTCAGACGGATGCTCAGGCACGGCGTGTTTCTCCAGATATGCTGGCGTCGCGACGATCGAGAGCGGCATGCGCTCCAGAAGTCGCGTCACAACCGTGTCGGTACTCAACATGAAGGGGACGACAATCCCCAGGTCATAGCCGTCCGCCACCAGGTCGACAGGGCGCTCGGTAAGGGTCACGTCCAGACTCACTTTGGGATACTTTTGCTTAAAGGTCGAGATGAGCGGCACGAGCCGACTCACGGTCGCCGTTGTATGAGCGACAAGCCGAAGCACGCCGGTCGGCTCACGCGCCTGGTTCGACGCTTCGGCTTCCAGTACTTCGAGATCGTCGAGAATCCGGCAGCAGCCGTCATAGAAATGTTCCGCGGCTTCCGTTAGCGAAACCTGCCGCGTCGTGCGATGAAGCAGACGACTGCCGAGACGCTGCTCAAGCCCGGATATGGCGCGCGACACGGCCGGAGTGGTTATGCCCAGCATGTCTGCCGCACGGGTAAAACTTTTCGCTTCGACGACCGAGCGGAAAACGCGCAAGCTATCAAGATAATCCATAGGGCACCTTCGGTAGGCACATCTGTGAATGGACCGCCTGTTGCGCCCGAATCGACGTACGCAACCACTCGTAACCGTAGAGCGAAAGCCAGCCAGATCTCCTTGACGAATGGCGCGCAGCCATGACGAAGCCTCGGCATCATTATCAAACAGCATTCGCTCACGTGTACCGGGATTGTCGCAGAGTTGCGCATTTTTGCGCTTATTGCCATGACCCATGTGTTCAATCGAGCGGCTGCGCTCCTCGCAGCCCTAAACGGGCGCCATCAGCAATTCCGCTCTGACACGCCGACCATGCGGCTTGCCAGATCTGGAAGGGTCATCGCAAGACGTCGCAACCTCGTCCGGGCGCACCCGTTGAACGTTTGATCTCATCCGAATTTTTGAAAAATTGCGCAGATTCGAGCAAAACACCGCAGTTTTGGTCAATACAGCGAAAGGGGCCTCGGCATAAGATCTTTCTACCTTCCTTCCGTCTCTCCGGCTGGAAAACATCGCATCCTTCTTGCCCAAACCCATTGATACATGCAGGCTGATTCGAGCGAGCAGGAAGATCCCGATGAACGAATGAACTGCGACACGACCTCGCCGCGAGATACGAAGGGGCATGACTATGGATCGGCTACAAGCAATGCTAGTGTTCACAAGGGTTGTCGACAGCGGGAGCTTTTCGCGCGCTGCAGACACGCTCGATCTCGCACGAGCATCGGTCACCGTCATTGTTCAGAATCTCGAAACCTATCTGAAAGTTCGCCTGCTACAGCGTTCGACTCGACAGCTTAGCCTGACACCCGAGGGCGCGCAGTTCTACGAACGTTGCGTGAGAATACTCGCGGATATTGACGAGATGGAGGGTAGCCTGTCGATCCTTGGGAAAATGCCACAAGGCAAGCTTCGCATCGATACCCCGGGATCCATCGGAAAGACACTCCTCATTCCAGCTTTGGATGACTTCAGAGCCCGCTACCCGGATATCGAGCTCACCATCGGTTTCGGCGACAAACCTGTCGATCTGATTCAGGAGGCAGTCGACTGCGCGATCAAGCTCGGATCACTCATAGATTCAAGTCTGGTGGCGCGACGCATCGGCACGCTGCAGCGCGTGACAGCGGCAGCACCAACATATCTGGAATACCATGGCGCTCCACATTCCATCGACGATCTCTGCGCGCATATCGGTGTGAGATATCTCTGCCCCGGAGCAACTCGCACATCTGACCTACAGTTTCAATTGAACGAAAGGATGATCGAACTCAATCTGCGAGGAAGCGTAGCGGTCAACGACATAGAAGCCTATCTCGCGTGCGGCTTAAAGGGGCTGGGCATCGTCCAGGTGCCTCGCTTCATGGCCATCCCTTACCTTCGCTCCGGGGAACTGGTAGAAATTCTGCCGGGTTGCGAGCCAAAGGCAATCCCCGTTTCCGCCGTCTATCCCCAGAACCGGCATCTCTCAGGTTCCGTACGCGCATTCGTCGACTGGATTTCCGAACTGTTCGAACGCGCTTCACTCTTCGCGACAGAGGTGCGGAACGAGGTGCCGCTATGTTCAGACGTGCCGGTCCGCGCCACGCGCGCGGGCGCTTTTGCACGTGCGGTGTCCGCTACCGCAGAGGCTTCCAGTGATTCGGCCGCTGCCCGTGCACTCTAGATGCCCACTCGGCGAAAACTTCGCTCCCGTGCACCCAAAGGTAACCTGATGCATCGTTGATTGTTAAACCCGGAGCACAACTGAATTCACCTGTGCCTACTTGCATTACGACGCCGACGGTCTACACTACCCGTCAATGTTGCAGCAACAAGCCGGTATGGATATCCCAAATAGCAATTCGTCGATGCGAATCTGGCTATCAAGAACCGGGTCTGAGCGGTCATCCACAGCGCCGACGTGAGTCGGCAGTTGGGATTGCACCGGCACCTCAAGGATTACGTAGTCCGCCCGGAAAGTATGTCTCCTCCCGTGTCCCCTGATACGGTTGCCCGCTACGGCGGGCTTCTTTTTTTACGCCCCAAGCCCGGCATGAACCTATGTCGATCTCCGCTCTCGGATAGCCCTGGAGGTCTTCGAGGCGGTAGCGCCCGGACGTATCACGCCCAATGGGAAAGCACGTAAGAATCGATCAGGTGCGCAATCGATTCGGCGCCTGGAACCATGCAAGCGTCAACATCACAAGCCACGAACACGCGGGATGAATGAAGTGAATACATAGGATGCGCGTTGAAGTGCATCGTGCCGAGCCGCGTCGATCGAAGTCATAAGTCTCTTGAAGCACGGCCATCCACGACTGCGGGCCATGCTCGGCAGCAAATGCTAAAGGCAGATCACAACGATCCAGAAACTGAATGGACAGCCGTTATAACACGGCAGGTACGGACCCGCGTTCTGCGCCCCGATCCGGGACTACCGCGTCAGTTCCTGCGCCTCCCGTGCGAGCTGCGACTATTCCCTGGACAGCAGCGTACTGTTGCGAGCTTGCGATTTCACCAATATCACTATAAAACAAACAGAACCGCGTGTTCCGGATGCGCTCCGGGCGTCTTACCTTCATACGTGACGAGGTCCAACCATGTTGCCGACACCCGAACGCGAATCTGATGCGGCCCCCGTCATCCCAGTCCTGCATCGCCGGTCCCTGAATAGTTCTTCGATGTCCGTATCGCGCTTCCTATATGACGGCCGTGCGTTCGGCTTGACGCCAGTCATGCCTCGCGACGACGCCTATTTCGTGGGCGTGAAATTGAGGCCGATGTCATCCGGCCGCATGTGGCTTGGCGATCGCGTTGTCACGAATCTGCAGGTGCCCCAGCGCCTGCATTCGATGTGTTTTTCCCACCTGAGCGATGAACCCCACTCCGAGCTGTTTGAGCCGTTCGACATCGTTCGGTTCTTCCTTCCGCGCTTCGTCCTGAAGCAGTTCATCGACGATGTCGGCGCCCGCCAGATTGAGGCGTTACGATGCCCCACGCCGGGGACAGTGGATCCGATCGTCGGGCATCTTGCAACCTGCCTTCTTCCGGCGCTCGAACAACCGGAAAGGGCATGCTCGCTGTTTATCGACTCGATCACGCGTGCCCTGACCGCGCATCTGCTCCGCACTTACGCCAACGTCAAATTTAGCGCCGCTCCGACTCGCCGAGGGGGACTCGCGCTGTGGCAAGAGAAGCGGGTCAGGGAGCTGATCGATACGCATCTTGATGGATCTCTGACAGTACCGATATTAGCCAACGAATGTGGCATGTCGGTGGGACACTTCGGCCACGCGTTCAAACAGCAGACTGGACAGTCTCCGTATCAGTTTCTGATCGCTCATCGTCTGCTCCGCGCGAAGGACTTGATGCTAACCACCCAACTTTCGCTTGCGGAGATTGCGCTAGCATGTGGCTTCGCCAGCCAGGCGCACTTCAATAGGCGTTTCCTCATGGCTAACGGCATGTCCCCCGGGATCTGGCGTCGCGTAACCCGGTAGCAACGGCAGCGCTAGCCAGCGCGGCTTATATCCGCCCCACGGCTTCACCATGACATCCAACGGCTCCACGGCGCGAGGCACAACCATTGTGCTGCCGCAGAACGCCCCCTTGAGAATGCCGCGGATCGACGCTACGCAACTTGAGTTAAGTTGCCCGGGATTCCCGGTGTGATAACTGACCTGTCCATTATTAGCGACGAACAAAAAATGCGTTTACTTGCACTAAACCTCCAGCAAACTGGCGAGGCGGTTTACCTATGACTCTTCACCGGCCCGAACCACACTGAACGGACGTGGAGGTGGATATTATCGACATGCTCCCGGTGTAATATTGTCAGTGCTCCCAACAACTTTTCCAGACCATGTCACTTTCGCCAATCTTTCCTCAGCAAGGCCGCATGTTGCGAGGTGGAAATCGAGGGGCTGCTGCCGGCTGGCAATGGGCATTGATATGTGACCGGGAACCGCGATGAATACTCCCTCGCCTTGGGTGAGCGTCGGCACGTCTTCAGCAGCCAGAGTCATTGCTGTGACCGCGCTGGCGCTCGCGGGTTGTGTGAACTACTTCGGCATCAAGAGCGATAAGCAGATGTCGGCGCCGACGCAGTACACCTCCAGCCAGAGCCTGCCTAACGAAGACGGTCAATGGCCGTCACCGGATTGGGCACGCCAGTTCGGCGACCCGCAGCTGCCCCAGTTGATCGATGAAGCGCTGCAAGGCAATCCGTCGATCGCCCAGGCCGAGGCACGTATCGCAAAGGCGTCCTCCTATATCGAGTCTTCAAAATCGACGCTCTACCCCAAGGCAAACGGTAGCTATGCCTGGAACCGTGAACTGTTCTCCGGAAACACGATCTTCCCGCCTCCGTATGGGGGGACGTGGTACAGCGAGAACCGCCTCGCCGCCGAACAGACGGTGACGAACCTCAGGATGAATCGCCGCGCCACGCAGATCGGACTTATCAAGGCGCTTGGCGGCGGATTCGACGCGAAACGCGGCAGTCTCGTCGTGCCGACAGATGTGCCGGCCTCTTCGGCATCCGAGGCGCAGGCAGCCAACTGACGCGACGCACGGAGCCGGAAGAACCGGCAGGACAAACGGCGCAGATTGCACGGATACGGAGCATGTCTATGAGCACCCCACAGCAACATCCCGCCAGCGCAAAGCGGGAGGGCAACCGCAAGCGCAAGCTCATGATGACGCTCGTGGTCATCGTAATCCTGGTCGCGGCGATAGCCTACGGCGTCTATTACTTCCTCGTCGCGCGCTTCCATGAGGACACAGATGACGCCTACGTCAACGGCAACATTGTGCAGATCACACCGCAAGTGACGGGCACGGTCATCGCGGTCAACGCCGACGACACCCAGACAGTGAAGCAAGGCGACGCGGTCGTCGTGCTCGACCCAGCCGACGCCCGCATCGCGCTCCAGCAAGACGAAGCCACCCTGGCGCAAACGGTGCGCAGAGTACACGGCCTGTATGTCGACGACGACCAATATCGCGCGCAGGTCGCGCAACGGCAATCAGATCTGTCAAAAGCGCGGGATGATCTGCGGCGACGGTTGGCCACCGGAATGGCTGGTGCCGTCTCGCAAGAGGAAATTTCGCACGCACGCGATGCGGTGAAGTCGGCACAGGCTGCGCTAGACGCCGCCCAACAGCGGCTCGCGTCGAATCGCGCGCTGACCGCTAACACGACGATCGATAACCATCCCGACGTACTCGCGGCTGCCGCGAAGGTTCGCGATGCGTATTTGGCCGCCGCCCGCAACACCCTGCCTGCCCCGGTGACGGGCTACGTCGCCAGGCGAACAGTACAGGTCGGTCAACGCGTATCGCCGGGCACCCCACTGATCTCGGTCGTGCCGCTTCAGCAGATCTGGGTCGACGCAAATTTCAAGGAGGGGCAACTCAAGCATATGCGGGTGGGTCAGCCGGTCGAACTGACAGCCGACAAGTACGGTTCGTCGGTCATGTACCACGGAAAGGTGGTCGGCTTCTCCGCCGGTACAGGTTCGGCGTTTTCATTACTGCCCGCCCAGAACGCAACCGGCAACTGGATCAAGGTCGTGCAGCGGCTGCCGGTAAGGATCGAGCTCGATCCAAAGGAACTCGAAAAACATCCGCTGGCCATCGGCCTATCGACGGTGGTAGACGTCAATATCAAGAATGAAAGCGGTAGCCCGCTCAGCAACATCGAGAACACTGTCTATCAAACCGACGTATTTGCGAAGTACGGCGATGAAGCCGATACGAAGATCGCTCGCATCATCGCCACAAACAGGTAGGGGATCAGTGACGCAGGCAATGCAAGCAGACGGGTGTCTTTCACAACGATGCGCCGCTTTCAACCGGGATGACCTATGACAACTCAATCAACGCCCCACCCTCCGTTGACGGGAGGCAAACTCTTTCTCGGCTCGCTCAGCGTGGGTCTCGCGGGATTCATGACCGTGCTGGACTCGTCGATCGCGAACGTCGCCATTCCGACAATTTCGGGCAACCTGGGCGTATCCATTGACGAGGGCACCTGGGTTATCACCGTGTTCGCCGCGGCGAACTCCGTGTCGATTCCGCTGACCGGGTGGTTGACACAGCGCGTCGGCCAGGTGAAGCTTTTCGTCGGATCTATCCTGTTGTTCGTGCTGTCGTCGTGGCTGTGCGGGATCGCCTGGTCGTTGCCCGTGCTACTGTTCGCACGCGTGCTGCAAGGCGCGGTAGCGGGGCCCCTGATTCCCATGTCGCAAGCACTATTGCTTAGTTCCTGGCCTAAAGACAAGTCTTCGTTTGCGCTGTCAATCTTCTCCATGATCGCGGTAACAGGTCCGATTGTCGGACCCGCGCTCGGCGGCTGGGTCACAGACAGCTATAGCTGGTCGTGGATCTTTTACATCAACATCCCGGTCGGTATATTCGCCGCAGCCACAGTCTGGAGCCTCTATCGCGAGCGCGACACGCCGACCAGGAAACTGCCCGTCGATACAGTCGGTTTGCTGCTACTGATCACCTGGGTGGCGTCGCTGCAGGTGATGCTCGACAAGGGCAAGGATCTCGACTGGTTTACGTCGACGACGATCGTCGTGTTGACCGTCGTCGCGCTGACCAGCTTCGCGTTCTTCATCGTGTGGGAACTCACGGAGAAGAATCCGATCGTCGACCTCACATTGTTTCGGCAAAGAAACTTTCTCGGCGGGACGATTTCGATCGCGATCGCCTACGCGATCTTTTTCGGCACGCTCGTGTTGCTGCCGCAGTGGATGCAAACCTACCTCGGCTACCGCGCACTCGACTCGGGTCTCGCCACCGCGCCGATCGGTGTTTTCGCATTGATTGGGGCGCCGATCATGGGAAAGATCCTGCCGCGTACCGACGCACGCATTCTTGGTACGTTCGCGTTCATCGGTTTCGCGGGCGTCTACTACATGAGATCGTTCTTCATCACCGGCATTGACATAGGACACATCATCCTGCCGACGTTGCTCCAGGGTATTCCGATGGCCCTGTTCTTCGCTCCGTTGACGGTAATCATACTGTCTGGACAACCGCCTGAAAAAGTACCCGCGGCGGCCGGTCTTTCGACTTTCGCACGGGTGTTTGGCGGTGGCGTTGGCACATCGCTGGCGAATGTCGCATGGAACAACCGCACGATCCTCCATCACGAGATATTGACGCAGCAGACCAGTCCCACCAACCCTCTGTTTAACCAGCAACTGGATGCCTACCACTCTTTCCTGGGGCTGGATTCGGGATCTTCATATGCGCTGTTCAATAGCGTTGTCGACAAGGAGGCCGCAATGATGGGCCTGAACGATGTCTTCTATGCGTCGGCCATCATCATGATCGTCATCATTCCGCTGATCTGGCTCACGAAGCCAAGCGGCGGTGGCGGGGCCGGTGCGGCCGCCGCAAGCGCCGCACATTGACGCGCCCCCCCGCACATTCGCGGGCGGGTCACATGCAATCGGGCTGGCGCGCTCAAGCCGAGCGCGTCTTTGACGCATAACCCAGGAAGATTGGGACGTATTGATGACGTATTGATGGCGGCTGGTCGCATACGGTATCGCAGCGGTGGAACCGGCTGAAATTTCCACTTGACGGTCTATCTATTAATAGATAAATTTACGTCCATGATGACCACACCGACCGTACGCGAGCAAGTTGTCCACCACGCCATCACGCTGATGATGCTGCGCGGTTACAACGGCTTTAGCTATCGGGATCTGTCTGAACTAGTGGGCGTGAAGACTTCGAGCATCCATTACTACTTTCCGTCGAAAGACGACCTGGTGCTCGAGGCAGTGAGCGAGTACAGCAATCAGGTGTTCAACGACATTCATTCGATCGACGCATCATTGCCGGCCGACGCAAAGCTGGCCAAGTACACGAAGAAGTTTGGCAGGATTCTTGGCGGCGGCGATCAAATCTGTCTATGCGGGATGCTCGCCGCCGACATTGGGTCACTACCGGACAACATTCGACATGCGGTACAGGCCTTCTTCAAGGCCAACGAGAACTGGCTGGCCAAGGTGCTCGCACAAGGAGCGAAAGAGGGAACGCTAGCGGTCAACGGCAAGCCGGAGAGTGCCGCTCGGACGCTGTTCGCCGCGTATCAGGGCTGTGTGCTGGCGAGTCGTTTGTTTCAAACCAAAGCGCGCCTGGAAGACGTCGAAACCGCGTGGAAAATCATGAAGTAACGCAGCACTGAAGGCCGGTTGTCGCCATGCCCATTTATCCGCAAATCTATCTACTGATAGATTTGCGACGAAGCAGAAACTGAACCCCATTGTGCGGGGAATTACGCACGATATTTTATCTAGTAATAGATAGAAACCAATAACTGTCCTTTGAGGAATCACATCATGTCTATCGAAAATGTTCTCTACCGTGCCCATGCTCAAGTCACGGGAGGCCGCGACGGCCGTGCGCTCGTGCCCGAAAGCAAGCTCGACCTCAAGTTGACCACTCCGCGTGAGCTCGGGGGCGCAGGCGGCGAAGGCACCAACCCTGAACAACTCTTCGCCGCTGGCTACAGCGCGTGTTTCCTGGGTGCAATGAAGTTTGTCGCGGCACAGGACAAGATCGCAATCCCGGCTGACGTTTCGATTAACGGTAGCGTAGGCTTCGGCGTTATTCCGAACGGCTTTGGTATCGAGGTTGAACTGAAGATTTCGCTGCCCGGCATGGCACGCGAAGCCGCTCAGGCGCTTGTCGACAAGGCCCACGCTGTCTGCCCGTATTCGAACGCGACGCGCGGCAACATCGACGTTACGCTCACGCTCGTCTAAGGAAGCACGGCCAACGCCAAAAGAATTTCCGCGACGAAAAGTCGCCCGGCTCGATAACGGGTTCGTGCGGCGATTCTGCAAACGGTCGAAGCACCGCCGTTCGAACAAAAATCCCATCTCTGCAAGGGGTCAAAGCGCTAACCGGATATCCATGGGCGCGTCGACCTCGAGATGGTTGATTGAAACTCTGTACAGGACAAATGTCATGAAGAAGCTTTACATGGTTGCTGCGATCGCAGCTACGCTGATGGGTGGGACTCTCCAGGTTGCCTCGGCGCAATCCGCACCGGAGACGGGCGTCAAGAACGTGGTTGTGGTGCACGGCGCATTCGCCGATGGCTCCGGCTGGGAGGCCGTTTCCAAGATCCTCAAGAAGGACGGTTACACGGTGTCGGTAGTACAGGAGCCAGAGACGTCGTTAGCCGACGACGTCAAGTTTACGCAGCGGATCATCGATAGCCAGCCAGGGCCTGTGGTTCTCGTCGGCCACAGTTACGGCGGTACCGTCATCACCGAAGCTGGCAACGATCCGAAGGTCTCTGCGCTGGTGTACATCGCCGCGTTCGCGCCCGACGCTGGCGAGAACACGGCACAGCTCGAGCAATCCGTGCCGCCGGCTATCAAAGGGATCAAGCGCACTGACGACGGCTACTTTTTCATAGACCCGGCAGTGTTTGCGGCTGACTTCGCTGCGGACGTTCCAGCGGCTAAGGCTAAATTCATGGCTGATTCGCAGGTTTTGATCTCCGCCAATTCGTTCACGTCCAACGTCACGTCTCCAGCCTGGAAGTCGAAACCCAGTTGGTACATGGTAGCGGCCGCCGATCGAGCGATCAATCCGGACCTGGAGCGCAAGATGGCGAAGCGCATGAACGCCAGGACGATCGAGGTCAATTCGAGCCACGTGGCCTACATCTCTCATGCGAAGGAAACGGCCAAGCTGATCGAGCAAGCTGCCGCCTCGGTCTCGGCCAATCAATGACGCGACGCGAGGGCGAGAAACTTGTTGACCAGATCGACGACAACTCGCCCGCGGCTTCGCAAAGCTCGACGTGAAGAACGTTGTTGCCCAGTTGGTTGATCACCTCGTCCACGGCCCGCTATTTGTGGCGCTTGCCAACCAGCGTCTTGCCGTCGCACGGCCTCGTTCGTGCGACGGCTTTTTCGTCATTTGTGGTGGCTTCTCCGGATGCCGTCATTTATATCTACCATCTATCTGGTTGGCACGGCGGTCCGGCCGGCGATGCGTTGCGCGCGTGGAATTCGCACGCCTATAATTGGCTGCCTTCGACGATCTTTGACCAACACCGTGAGTCCGAAACCCTCAAGCGAGACACCTGCGCCGTACCACCATGGGAATCTTCGCAATGCCCTGATTGCCGAGGGCCGTACGGCATTGGAAGAAATTGGCGTCCACGAGTTGAGTTTGAGGTATCTCGCCCGTGCGGTAGGCGTATCAGAAGCCGCCCCCTCCCGGCATTTTGCCGGCAAGGAAGGTCTGCTGGCCGCGATCGCAGCCGATGGATTCCTGGAGCTCGCCGCCTTGAGAACTACGATCCAGGCACGCGACGAGCCTGCGATGGCGAAGGCATACCGGATGATGCGGACCTATGTCGAATTCGCGCAGCAGCACAAAGGACTGTTTGACTTGATGGTCGGGCCGCGCATCATCGTTCGCAAATGTTATCCGGAACTCGTCGAAGCAGGCCTGAAATCGTTCAACTTGTTCGCATCATCGGTTCAGGATGCAGCGCTGGAAAGCGGCTGGCAAAAGCGCGCCCTTCCGCTAGTGACCCACGCGGCCTGGAGCATGGAGCACGGGCTTGCCACTTTAATTCTCTCCGGCCGGGCACCTCAACTCGGGTATTCCGTGCGTATCGATCAGATGATTCATTTTTCGATCTGCATGTTTCTGAGTGCCATTGCTGCCGGTCCGTCGCATCTTGAAGCGTGGATTCGTCTTCCAGCCACACCCACCAAAACCGAAGCGTAGGCGGGTCGATTCGCCGGCCTGGCGTTCGTGCTGGCAATCGTCATTCATTCTTGTGCATTTGCGAGGCGGCGCGGGTCTCTTGCGCCGATCACGCATACCTCCCGGATTGCTTCGTGTCGATACATCAGCACTTTCATCTCGGCCGGCCAGATCTCGTAGCCTGACGCGTTGAAACAGGATTCACCGCTTGCATATTAACGCCTCAGCAGCCACCATGTACACAGTGATAACACCTAGTGACGCCGGGCAATTGACGATTCCACAATCCAGTCTGAGATCCCTTGAACAGAAGTCCCGGAGACATACATGGAACTCGGTGAGTCAGCCGCCTACGTCAGGCGCGAGGTGCAGGCGAAAGTCCTCATTGCAACAATAGCCAACCCACCGGTCAACGCCCTCGGTGCCGATGTCCGACGCGAACTCGTCGCTGCGATAGAAGCAGCGGAGGCCGACGAAACGGTCGAAGCCGTCCTTCTCGTCGGCGCCGGCAAAAACTTCATTGCTGGCGCTGATATCCGCGAATTCGGAAAAGCACCTCGACAACCATCGCTGCCCGAAGTCTGCGAGCGAATTGAACAGTGCCAAAAGCCGGTCATCGCGGCAATCCACGGCGTTGCGCTTGGCGGCGGGTTGGAAATCGCTCTGGCAGCGCATTATCGTCTGGCCGTCGCGGGTGCCCGGATGGGCCTCCCGGAAGTACATCTCGGCCTGCTGCCCGGCGCGGGCGGCACACAGCGCGCGCCACGCCTGATTGGCGTACCCGCGGCTCTAGATATGATGCTGAGTGGCCGGCAGATCGACACCGAGGAAGCGCTCGCGATTGGCCTCATCGACCGGATCGCAACGGGCGGCGATGCATATGCGCACGGACTTGCGTATGCCCAGGAGCTGCTCTCCTCGCGAGCGCCTGTGCGACGCACGCGCAACGCAGATCGGCATTTGACCGACCGCGACGCGAGCCGCGCGGCCATAGCCGCAGCGCGCGCCGACACGGCAAAGAAGACGCGCGGCCTCTTCTCGCCGCTAAAGATTGTCGAAACCGTCGAGGCCACGCTCGAGCAATCCTTTGAACAAGGACTACTGACGGAAAGGAACCTGTTCGCTCAATGCATGGCCAGTCCGCAGCGGGCAGGCTTGATTCACGCGTTCTTTGCCGAACGGGAAGTCCTCAAGGCCCCCGAGACGCGTGATGCAAAACCACGGCCGTTTGCCCACATTGGGGTAGTGGGCGGCGGCACGATGGGCGCAGGGATCACGGTCGCTGCGCTCGACGCAGGTCTGCTGGTCACGATGATCGAGCGCGACGACGCTTCGCTGGCACGTGGTCGCGCCAATATCGCGAAAGTCTACGACGGTCTGATCGCAAGAGGCCGCATGTCCGAACAGGACAAGGAGAATCTGCTTGCGCGCTGGACCGGCGGCACGACTTATGACGCGCTAGCCACTGTAGATATTGTGATCGAGGCTGTCTTCGAAGATATGGCAGTCAAGCGGGCAGTGTTCTCCGAACTGGATCGCGTATGCAAACCCGGCGCAGTCCTCGCGACCAACACGTCCTACCTCGACGTCAACGAGCTCGCGGCCAGCGTTTCGCGTCCGGGCGATGTGATCGGTCTTCACTTCTTTTCTCCCGCCAACATCATGAAGCTGCTGAAGGTGGTCGTACCGAAACAGGTCAGCGCCGATGTCGTCGCGACCGCCTTCGCACTTGCCAGCAAGCTGCGCAAGGTCCCGGTGCGTGCAGGCGTATGCGACGGTTTCATCGGCAACCGGATACTCGCCAGGTACCGTACTGCCGCTGACTACATGATGGAAGACGGTGCGTCGCCCTATCAGATCGACAAAGCCATTCGGGAGTTCGGGTATCCGATGGGACCTTTCGAGGTCTCTGATCTGGCAGGTGGCGACATTGGCTGGGCCACGCGCAAGCGCCGCGCCGCAACGCGCGCCCCCGACGAACGCTACGTCC
Organism: Paraburkholderia sp. GAS348; assembly: GCF_050434205.1. NCBI lineage: Bacteria > Pseudomonadati > Pseudomonadota > Betaproteobacteria > Burkholderiales > Burkholderiaceae > Paraburkholderia > Paraburkholderia sp. GAS348. Next base: position 3,088 of record NZ_JBNPVT010000029.1, on the reverse strand, counting down.
AGATCGCTGATCGCCTTTGCGAGCGCGGCCGGTTTGGGCAAAAAACGGGGCGAGGCTTTTATCTATACCCGAACGGTTCTCGAACCGGTAGCGTCGACCCGGAAGTCGAGGCGATTGTCGAAGCCGAGCGTCAACGCGCCGGCATTTCCCCGCGCACTTTCACAAACGACGAGATCATTCGGCGCTATATGGCAGCGATGATCAATGAGGGGGCGAACGTCGTACACGAGCAAATTGCTCTGCGCCCTCTGGACGTCGACATAATATTTCTTTCCGGATACGGGTTCCCGCGGCATCGCGGCGGCCCCATGAAGTACGCGGACTCAGTCGGACTCAAAACCGTGGTCGACGATATCCGTGAATTCGCAAAGGAAGATCCGGTTTTCTGGAAACCTTCGCCGTTGCTCGCTCAGCTCGTTGAAAGCGGTGCGGACTTCAGCAGCCTCAATCAATACGCTTGACCTCAATACAGGACCGAAAATGCGACAAGCTGTCATCGTTTCCACCGCGCGCACACCATTGGCCAAATCGCATCGCGGCGAATTCAACATTACGCTCGGCCCAACGCTTGCCTCATTCTCCGTGCGGGCTGCCGTCGAACGTTCCGGCATCGATCCCGCCATCATCGACGATCTGATTCTTGGCTGCGGCTATCCCGAAGGCATTACCGGGGGCAACATCGCCCGTCAAACCGTGATTCGCGCCGAACTGCCAATTTCCATCCCGGGTGCGACGATCAATCGCTTTTGCGCGTCCGGGCTCCAGGCAATCGCCGTTGCCGCTGGCCGCATCGTCGTTGACGGTGCGCAAGCTGTCATCGCGGGTGGCGTCGAAAGTATTTCTGGAATCCGGGCACGAACCGGCACGAATGATCTCGACCCCTGGATCGTTGAACACAAGCCGGACCTGTATCTCCCGATGATCGACACGGGAGACATCGTTGCCGCGCGTTACGGCATCACTCGCGAGGCACAGGACGAATTCTCGTTTGAAAGCCAGCGCAAGACCGCAGTGGCACAGCAAGCAGGAAGGTTTACCGACGAGATCGTACCGGTGACTACCACGATGGCCGTCAAGAATAAGGAAACGGGCGAAATCAGCCATCGTTCCACGACCATTACCGCCGACAACTGCAATCGTCCTGGAACCACCATGGACGCGCTTGCAAAACTCGAACCTGTCAAAGGTCTTGATAAGTTCGTCACGGCAGGCAACTCGTCACAGCTTTCGGATGGCTCATCAGCGTGCGTGATGATGGAGGCAAAGGACGCAGAGCGCGCCAACCTCACACCGCTAGGCGCATTTCGCGGATTGGCCGTGGCTGCCTGCGAACCGGACGAAATGGGCATCGGTCCGGTGTTGGCCGTGCCGAAACTGCTGAAGCAGCACGGTCTTAAGGTTGATGACATTGACCTCTGGGAACTCAACGAAGCATTTGCGTCGCAAGCGCTCTACTGCCAGCGGCAACTCGGAATTCCATCTGAACGCCTGAACGTGAGCGGAGGAGCAATCTCCATTGGCCATCCTTTCGGCATGACAGGCGCACGCATGGCCGGGCATGTCCTCATCGAAGGTCGCCGTCGTGGCGCCAAATACGCGGTCGTCACAATGTGTATCGCTGGCGGCATGGGCGCAGCAGGCCTCTTTGAAATCTACTGAGGCGGTGGCAAGTCATGGATCTTGATCCTTAAGGACAAGGACTCGCGCGATGCTGTGCGAAACAGGGGATAGTGACCCGACTGGAAGCTTCAGTCTGACGGCATCCCCTGTCCACGTTCACGCGGCACGTGGGCGAAGCGTCGGTGGCCTTCCACCAGGTTCGTCCACCTTGGCGCCATTCTTGTCGGCATGGAGCTCGGGTGTTCCATCACCCCAGGTCTTTCGTCCCAGCTGCCTAGGATGCATCCTTGATTGCATGCTCCACCACCAGGAAAAGCTTTTTATCGAGGTCGCGTGCTGTTTCGTCGATTTCTGCATTGTCGCAAACATCGAGTAGAGACGATGGCTTGTCATACTCGATGCGAACGCGATTCTCCTCATCTTCATAAGCAATGAGCGTTAAAGGAACATACTGGCCGGCACGTACGTCGTGCTTAGTCATCTGTATCGCTACCAGAGGGTTTCCCAATATGAACCGGATGGCCTTCTTGCTTTTCCCGACCATGTTGAGCGCGCGACCGTGGTCAAGAGTAAAAAAGATCATTAACCCTTGATCCCCCTCCATGCCTTGAATCGCGGCCGCCGCTTCGCGAGGCTGCCCCATCAGGGCGGCAATTGCTGCCTGATCGAATCTCCCGAGTCTTTCCCGAAAGCTTTTGACAAAGCCTTCAAAATTTACGTCGGCATCGATCGTGACGCGAACTATTTGCCTTTGGGTTTCAGATGTCCTCATGTTGACCTCCTTCGAGATTGCATTGGGTTAATACACAACTAGAAATTCACCTATCGGAGCATCAGCGCCCCATCGTATCCATCGGGTAAAGGAACCCGCGGCGACACGCACTCGACCGCAGGCAGGCGGCGTCGCCTTCTCCCTGCCCTGAACCTGGCCGCGACGCCTTATGTCCGGAATCGCTCCTTATACGTCGGGCCATGGCTCATGGACTGATTAGTGCGCAGCGGCTGCCGCGTCGCTCGCCCCAGCCGTCTTTCGCGGCTTTGTAATCCAGATCAGGGGAATGATCACGATCATGATCAGCGCCGAACCATAGAAGACGTCGTTCAGGCCCATCATTGCCGCCTGCGCCTGGACCGTCTGATCGAACAGCGCGTACGACGCTCCCCGCCCCAATCCCAGCAGCGAGTGATATGCGCCGATCTGCTGCGTGAACATGGGATTGGTCGGACTGGACTGCTGGGTGAGAATTTCATGGTGAAGGATGGTCCGGTTATTCCACACGACGTTTGCCAGCGACGTGCCGATTCCCCCAAAAAACATCCGGAAGAAGGTCGACAGACCCGCTGCCGCAGGCACTTTCTCCGGCGGCTGGCCAGAAAGGATAATGGTCGTCAGCGGTGCGAAGAAAAGCGCCATCGGGATGCCCTGCAGCAGCGTCGGCAGGATGATGTAGCCTTCGCTCAGGTCCGT
>NZ_JBNPVT010000028.1:0-65360 GCF_050434205.1 Paraburkholderia sp. GAS348 | reverse complement strand
ATCGGCACTTCGTCGTCCGGCGCGAACACGCGCAGACGCACACGCCAGTTGTTCTGCACCGACAACAAATGCAGAACGGCCGCGAAACGCGGGCCGTCATATGCGCCATCGGCGTAGGTCTGATAGTCGACGCCGCACAGATCGACCAGCTGCTCGAAACCGAGCGAGCGGTCGTCGCGCAGACGCGTTGCCACATTGATGTAGTCGCTCGCCTTCACGACGATCGTCAACTCACCGATTGCCTCGGTGGTGCTCAGCAGGAGGCCGCCAAAGGCCGCCTCGAGGTTCGCTTTCAGGGTCTCGAGTTTGCTTGCCATATTGTGGGGGAGGCGTTGGCCTTATTGACGGGCGATGGTGTTGGTGCGACGGATCTTGGCCTGCAGCTGGATCACGCCATACACCAGCGCTTCCGCCGTAGGCGGGCAACCCGGCACGTAGACGTCGACCGGCACGATCCGGTCGCAGCCGCGCACTACCGAATAGGAATAGTGGTAGTAGCCGCCGCCGTTCGCGCACGAGCCCATCGAAATCACCCAGCGCGGCTCGGCCATCTGGTCATAGACCTTGCGCAGCGCCGGCGCCATCTTGTTGCACAGCGTGCCGGCGACGATCATCACGTCCGACTGGCGCGGACTCGGACGAAACACCACGCCGAAACGGTCGAGGTCATAACGGGCAGCGCCCGCATGCATCATCTCGACCGCGCAGCACGCGAGACCGAACGTCATCGGCCACAACGAGCCGGTGCGCGTCCAGTTGATCAGTTTGTCTGCCGTAGTAGTGACAAACCCTTCCTTCAAGACCCCTTCGATACTCATTTGCTTTCCACTCCAGACGGGGCGGCAAGCCTTGGCCACCCACGCAAACCGGCGATTAATCCATCATTCCCAGTCGAGGCCGCCCTTCTTCCAGATATAGGCAAAGCCCAGCAGGAATTCGAGCAGGAAAATCATCATCGCCATGAAGCCGGGCCAGCCGATGTCGCGCAGGGCCACACCCCACGGGAACAGGAACGCGGTCTCAAGGTCGAAAATGATGAAGAGAATGGCGACGAGGTAGTAACGCACATCGAACTTCATGCGCGCATCTTCGAATGCTTCGAAGCCGCACTCGTACGGTGCGTTTTTCTCGGTATCGGGCTTGTTGGGACCGAGGATCTTGCCAATGCTGACCAGTGCTACGCCTAAACCGGTGCCCACAATGAGGAACAACAAGACGGGGAAATAGGCTGCGAGGTTCAAGACTATCCTCTATCGGTTGGTTCTGAATGCCGCCAAGAGCATAGCACCCCTGACGCGAAATCACTTCGGCAACGTACATGCCGCAAGCCCAACGCAAGCCGCGCGTCAGAAGTGAAAATGCCAGCCGAAGCGAAGCAAGCGGCTGGCATTTAGATAACATTTGGTGCCGACGGCGAGACTCGAACTCGCACAGCTTTCGCCACTACCCCCTCAAGATAGCGTGTCTACCAATTTCACCACGTCGGCACTAACTGCAATCCGGGAAAACAACTTATAAAACCCGCGAATCGCTTCAAGACTTAGATTGTAACTGGTTTAAACAGTTTGTTCAACGCACCAAAGCACATTTAACGAAAATTTATTTCGGCACATCCGTAGCCGGGACGGACGCAGCCGATGCCGGCAATACTGCCGAACCGCCGGCCGGCGCGGACGCAGCGGAAGGCGCGACAGGCGCAGTCACAGCCGCGCCCAGCAAGCCTGCGGACGGTTTTGCACGATACGCGCCGAGGTATGTAAGCGTCAATGTGGTTACAAAAAACACGGCCGCGAGCACGGCCGTGGTACGCGACAAAAAGTTTGCCGAACCGGTCGCGCCGAACAGACTGCCCGATGCGCCGCTACCGAAAGCAGCGCCCATATCGGCGCCTTTGCCGTGTTGCAGCAAGACAAGGCCGATGACCCCAAGTGCCGACAACAGCTGAACGACGATAATCAATGTTTTCAAATACAGCATCACACTCACCTGAGTCTTTATTTAACCGCGCCACACAATGTGTGCCGCGCGGGATTGGGTCATCCTCGCCAAGGCGCCCCGCTTAACCAGCGACGCTCGTCGCGGCCGCCGCCCTGCAGATCGCCAGGAAATCCTGGTCTTTCAACGACGCGCCGCCGATCAGGCCACCATCGATATCCGGTTCGCGGAACAATTCTTCCGCGTTTTCCGGCTTCACACTGCCGCCATACAACACCGGCACATCCGCCACCGCCGCGCCCTTGGTCGCCAGACGCGAACGCAGGAACGCATGCACTGCCTGCGCCTGATCCGATGTAGCGCTCTTGCCGGTACCAATCGCCCAGACCGGCTCATACGCGACGACGATGCGTGCCGCGTCATCCACCGACAGCTTCGCCAACACTTCATCCAGTTGCGCGCCGACTACCTGCTCCGTCGAACCGGCTTCACGCTCTTCGAGCGTTTCGCCGACACACACGATCGGGGTCAAACCCGCTTCCAGTGCACGCTGCGCCTTCACCGCAACCAACTCTGCGCTTTCACGGTGATAAGCACGGCGCTCCGAGTGCCCAACGATCACGAGCGTGGCGCCGAAATCCACCACCATTTGCGCAGCCACTTCGCCGGTATAGGCCCCATGCGTGAATGCGGAGACGTCCTGCACGCCCCACACGACCTTGCTACCTTCCAGTAGTGATTGAGCCTGCGCGAGATAAGGGCACGGCACGCAGACACCGACGCGCACGTCAGCCGGCAATTCGCCCGCACCTTGCGCCACTGCCTGCAACAGCGTCGCATTCTCGGCGAGGCGCCCGTGCATCTTCCAGTTACCGACTACCAGCTTGGCTCGTTGTTTCGACATCGTCTCGTCTTGTCTTGGCGGCGGACTTGGTTTGCGCCTAGTTCGCGCTATTTAGCCCGCCTTTCGGATTCATGCGGCGCGCGCAAAACGCGCAATTTTACTGCGTGGGGTGGATCGGGTCAAACTGGCCGCGTCAAGCGTCCTGGCCCCAAGTCAGCACGATCTTGCCGACGTGCGTGCTGCTCTCCATCAGCGCGTGCGCTTCGGCGGCCCGCGCGGCCGGAAACACACGGTGCACCACCGGCTTGATGCGGCCATCTTCAAGGTGTGGCCACACGCGCTCTTTCAATTGCGCGGCGATCTTCGCCTTGAACTCGACCGGCCGCGGACGCAACGTCGAACCCGTCACCGTCAAACGGCGGCGCAGCACTTCGCTCAGATTCAACTCGGCTTTCGCGCCGCCCAGCAAGGCGATCAGCACGATGCGCCCGCCGTCGGCCAGTGCGGTCAACTCACGGGGCACATAACTGCCCGCCACCATGTCAAGGATCACATCGACACCGCGATCGTTCGTCAGCGACTTGATGACCTCGACGAAATCCTCAGTCTTGTAGTTGATCGCACGCTCCGCACCGAGCGCTTCGCACGCACGGCACTTCTCGTCCGATCCGGCCGTGGCGAACACGCGAAAACCCAGCGCATGCGCGATCTGAATCGCTGTCACACCGATGCCGCTGGAGCCGCCCTGCACCAGCAGCGTCTCGTTCGACGCGCCTTCGCCGCTGCCGAGTTGCGCACGGTCGAACACATTGCTCCACACCGTAAAGAATGTTTCCGGCAGCGAAGCCGCCTCGACATCCGACAATCCAGCCGGCACTGGCAAGCACTGCAGCAGCGGCGCGGTCGCATATTCCGCGTAGCCGCCGCCCGCGAGCAATGCGCACACGCGGTCACCCACTTTCAGACCAAACGGATTATTCTTCTCGTCGATGGCGCCGCCGACGATCTCACCCGCCACTTCCAGCCCCGGCAGGTCCGAAGCACCCGGCGGCGGCGCGTAACCCCCTTTGCGCTGGAACACGTCCGGACGGTTGATGCCGGATGCCGCCACCTTGATCAGCACCTCGCCCGCTTTCGGCTGCGGCACGGGCCGCTCCGCCAGCTTGAGGACTTCAGGGGCGCCGAATTCAGTGATTTCGATCGCTTTCATTTGCGTCTACTCCAAGATTGGATTGCGTTGCCTACTGGCACGAAGTGGCGGAAATCGTCAGAACTGCGACGAAGCGCTTCATGCAGACAGAGTACCCGTTTGTGCCGGTTTGCACCCGCTTGCACCTGCTTGCAACGCAATCCACCCTGCACCCTTCATGAAAAACGGCCGGCACGCATTCGCGCTGCCGGCCGTCGCCTTACTACAGCATTACTGCGGCGTCGGCTCGCCTTGCGGCGCGCCGTTCGCGGCGTCGTTCAGCAACGCCTTGGCCGACAAACGCACGCGGCCCTTTTCGTCCGTCTGGATGACCTTGACCTTCACTTGCTGGCCGTCCTTCAGGTAGTCGTTGATGTCCTTGATACGCTCGTTGGCGATTTCGGAGATGTGCAACAGACCGTCCTTGCCCGGCAGAATGTTCACGATCGCGCCGAAATCGAGCAGCTTGAGCACGGTGCCTTCGTAGACCTGGCCCACTTCGACTTCCAGCGTGATGTTCTCGATACGCTTCTTCGCTTCGGCCATCCCTTCGCTGCTCGTGCTGGCGATGGTGACGACGCCGTCGTCCGAAATATCGATCGTCGTGCCGGTTTCTTCGGTCAGCGCGCGGATCACCGAACCACCCTTGCCGATCACGTCGCGGATCTTTTCCGGATTGATCTTGATGGTGATCATGCGCGGTGCGTAGTCCGACAGCACCGTGTTCGCACCCGACACCGCCGAGGTCATCTTGCCAAGGATGTGCATACGGCCTTCCTTCGCTTGCGCGAGGGCGACCTGCATGATTTCCTTGGTGATGCCCTGGATCTTGATGTCCATCTGCAGGGCGGTCACGCCTTGCTCAGTACCCGCCACCTTGAAGTCCATGTCGCCGAGGTGATCTTCGTCGCCGAGGATGTCGGTCAGCACGGCAAACTTGTTGCCTTCCAGGATCAGGCCCATCGCGATGCCGGCGACGTGCGCCTTCATCGGCACGCCGGCGTCCATCAGGGCGAGGCAGCCGCCGCACACCGAAGCCATCGACGACGAACCGTTCGATTCGGTGATTTCCGACACGACGCGGATCGAGTAGCCGAATTCGTCGGCGCTCGGCAGGCACGCAGCCAGCGCGCGCTTGGCCAGACGGCCGTGACCGATTTCACGGCGCTTCGGCGAACCGACGCGACCCGTTTCGCCGGTCGCGAACGGAGGCATGTTGTAGTGGAGCATGAAGCGTTCGCGGTACTCGCCTTCGAGCGCGTCGATATTCTGCTCGTCGCCCTTGGTGCCCAGCGTTGCGACCACCATAGCCTGCGTTTCGCCACGCGTGAACAGTGCCGAGCCGTGCGTACGCGGCAGCACGCCGGTACGGATTTCGATCGGGCGCACGGTGCGCGTGTCGCGGCCGTCGATACGCGGCTCGCCGTTCAGGATCTGCGTACGGACGATCTTCGCTTCGATGTCGAACAGCACGTTGCCGACGCTAGCCTTGTCCGCTGCAACCGTGCCGGCTGCCGCTGCTTCTTCTTCCAGCTTGGCCGACGTCGCTGCGTAGACTTCCTTCAGCTTGGCCGATCGGGCTTGCTTGTCGCGAATCTGATAAGCGGCGAGCAGTTCGGCTTGCGCCAGTTCCGACACGCGGGCGATTAGCGGCTCATTCTTGGCAGCCGGCTTCCAGTCCCATTCCGGCTTGCCGCCTTCGCGAACCAGTTCGTGGATCACGTCGATCGCGACCTGCATTTGTTCGTGGCCGAACACCACTGCGCCGAGCATCACTTCTTCGGTCAGTTGCTGTGCTTCCGATTCCACCATCAGCACCGCGCGTTCCGTACCGGCGACGATCAGATCGAGTGCCGATTCCTTCATCTGCGGACGCGTCGGGTTCAACACGTATTCGTTATTGATGTAGGCCACGCGTGCTGCACCGACCGGGCCGTTGAACGGCAAACCGGAAATGGCGAGCGCCGCCGACGCGCCGATCAGCGCGGGGATGTCAGCGGGGATTTCGGGGTTCAGCGACAGGACGTGGATCACGACCTGGACTTCGTTGTAGAAGCCTTCCGGGAACAGCGGGCGGAGCGGTCGATCGATCAGGCGCGAGATCAGCGTTTCGCCTTCCGACGGGCGGCCTTCACGGCGGAAGAAACCACCGGGGATCTTGCCTGCAGCGTAGGTCTTTTCGAGGTAATCGACGGTCAGCGGGAAGAAGTCCTGACCCGGCTTGGCGGTCTTGGCGCCGACCACAGTCGCCAGCACAACGGTGTCTTCGACGTCGACGATCACCGCACCGCTCGCCTGACGAGCGATTTCGCCCGTTTCGAGGCGAACCTTATGTTGGCCCCACTGAAATTCCTTGACGATCTTATTGAACATAGTCATTGCTTTTCCTCTTCGTTATGCCGCGCGGACCAGAAGCGGCGCGGCAACGCCAGGACCGGCGCCACACGGGAAGAGTAGTGTTATGCCATTCCAGAGAACCACGCCTTACGTGATGTACGCGCGCGAACCGCTGGAATGACACAAAGCTCTGCCCTGAAGCCCGGCCGTATTTCTGCTTTTTTGCTACTTTCTTACTGCTGCTTCCCTACTAGCCGCCGCATGAATCGTCACGCTACCGCGACCGGCAGGCGGCGCGCATCACATGAAGCGCACCGTGCAAAAACAAAATGCCTGTATCAGTGGAACTGACACAGGCATCTTGCTGAACGACTGGCCGATTACTTACGCAGACCCAGCTTCTCGATCAGTGCGCGGTAACGATCCGCGTCCTTACCCTTCAGGTAGTCGAGCAGCTTACGACGGCGGCTCACCATGCGCAGCAGACCGCGGCGGCTGTGGTGATCCTTCGTGTGGGCCTTGAAGTGAACGGTCAGTTCGTTGATGCGGGTCGTGAGCAGCGCGACCTGAACTTCGGGGGAGCCGGTGTCGTTAGCTGCGCGTGCGAATTGCGCAACGACTTCGGACTTCTTGCTTGTTTCAACTGCGGACATGTCGATTTCCTTGAGAACTAGACAGGCGGTCACGGAAGAAAGGCCGTGCCGTGGGTTACCCGTGTACGCATACTTTTAGCCATGCCACACAACGGGACGCGTATTGTAGCACAGCCCAATCCGGCCGCGAACCCTGCTGTGCCGGGCCGGATCGTGGGCGGTTCGGGTTGGCCCGGAGCCCGCTTTACGGCCGTTTCATCTTACATACGGTCGTCGGCGCCGTGCGCTCGGGCGGCAAAGCCAGCACCGTGCGGAAGCCGTAGCCTGAACCTTCGTTGTCGAACTTGACGCCCGGCGTGCCGGCCTTGTCCATCTCCATCACGTAAAGGGGCTGGATCAGCTGATGGTCATCGGCCCGCATCCACGAGGCGTGAAAGCCGTTGTCGAACTTGATCCCCTCCAGGGTCCGGGCGACAGCCGTCGGGTCGGCACTGCCGGCGCGGCTCATCGCCGCGGCAAGCGTTTCGATCATCAACGGCATGCGCAGCACCGGGTAGTCGTCCTGTGCGGCCGGGAAACGGGCGCGAAACGCCGCGTACCAGGCATCGGAGGCCGCACCTCCGGCGTTCGGGTGCCAGTCGGCCACTGCGATCACATGCCTGACGCCGGCGTCCCCTAACGCGGCAGGCGCGCCGAGGCTGTTGCCGTAGAAAGTGTAAAACCTGGTGTCCAGGCCCTGCTCTCGTGCCGCCTTGACCAAAAGCGTCAGATCGTTGCCCCAATTGCCGGTGATAACCGCGTCCGCGCCGCTCGCGCGGATCTTTGCGATGTACGGCGCAAAGTCCTTCACGCGTCCGATCGGATGAAATTCGTCGCCGACGACCACGATATCCGGCCGCTTCACGGCCAGCGTCGAGCGCGCGAGGCTGCTGACATCGTGGCCGAAGCTATAGTCCTGGTTCAGCAGATAGACCTTCTTGACCGCCTTGTCACGCTGAATCACGTCAGCCAGCGCATCCATGCGCATGCCCGCGTGCGCGTCGAAGCGGAAGTGCCAGAAACTGCAATTGGCGTTGGTCAGGGCCGGATCGTCGGCGGAATAATTGAGGAACAGTTCGCGGTTGCCCGGCTCGCGGCTGTTCTGTTTGTCGATCGCGCCGATCAGCGCGGCCGCCACTGCCGAACTGTTGCCCTGCATGATGTAACCGATGTGCCGGTCCGCGGCGGCGCGCAGTTGCACCAACGCCTCTTCGGTACTGCCCTTGCTGTCGAGCACGACCAGTTCGAGCGGATGCGCGCCGTCGGCGAGCTTCACGCCGCCTGCCGCATTCACCTGTTCGACGCCGAAGCGCAGATTGCGCTCCACCGCCGCGCCCGCGTTCGCGAATGGGCCGGACATGCCTTCGATCAGCGCCAACTGGATCGGCGCACCCGCGGGCTGATTGCCTGGCTTGCCTGCCGTACCGGACACCGCGTCGCCCGCGGCGTGAGCCGCCGCGGTCACCGAAATCGCCGCCAGCGCGACGACTGCCGCTGCTGTCACCCGTTGCCAGTTAGCCATCGTCATTGCCCCGCTTGATTCGTCGAAGCGCGGATCATAGGGCGTTCCAGACGGAATAAGCAAGCCGGCGAATTCGTTACTGTGCCCCCCCAGGGACGCCTCGCACATGGCGCAAATTTTTTGCTGCCGCCCGTGTCAAAATATTGTGTCTCGATGAAAAAACGCTACTCAAACACCATCGGAGGAATTCATGCGCACCCGCCACCCATCCACGGCGGCCTTGATCGAAGCGCCGCCCGCAGCACGCCTGCGCCGCGCCGCGCTCGTCTGCCTGAGCGTGCTCACAGTCACGGTTACGCTCGCCGGTTGCGTGCAGCCATGGCAGCAGTACAGCCAAGGCGCGGACGAATCGACCATCGTCGCCCGCCTCGGCGCGCCGCGTGAAAGCTACGACCTCCCCAACGGCGGCAAGCGGCTGATGTGGCCGACCCAGCCAATGGGTGAAACCACAACTGCGGCCGACATCGACGCATCCGGCAAGATCGTCACCGTGCGCCAGGTGCTTCAGCCCAACGAGTTCTACCGGGCGGAAATCGGCAAGTGGACGAAGAGCGACGTGCTGGTGAACTTCGGCCGTCCAGTGGAAACGTCGTACTTCCCATTGATGAAGCGCGAGGTCTGGACGTATCGCTATCTGGAAGACAACGTCTGGTACATGATGTACAGCTTTTATTTCGACGATCAGGGTATTGTGCGGCTCACGCAGAAAACGCCTGATCCGCTACACGATCCGGATCGCCGCAGCCTGTTCTGAGCGCACACAGTGCGTAAAACGTGCGCCGCATCAACACGAAGCCCCGTGCTTTTCAGGGCACGGGGCTTCGACGCATACGGCTAGCAGGCACGCCAGCGGCGCCCTGCGCCTCCACTACTCCGAACGTTGCGGATTCAGCTTGTCGGCGTTCGAATACAGCTTGTTGAGCGCCGAGATATACGCCTTCGCGGACGCCGCAACGATATCCGGATCGGTGCCCACACCGTTGACGATACGGCCGCTCTTCGACAGCCGCACGGTCACTTCGCCCTGCGCCTGCGTACCGGTTGTGATGGCGTTCACCGAATACAGCAGCAGTTCCGACCCGCTTCCCACTTCCGTTTCGATCGCATTGAGCGTGGCATCCACCGGACCGTTGCCGCGTGCTTCCCCGGTCACTTCCTTGCCTTCGACCGAGAACACGATCTTCGCGTGCGGCTGCTCGCCGGTTTCCGAATGCTGCGACAGCGACAGGAACTTGTAGTGCTCCCTCTCCTGCGCCTCAGCCGATTCTTCGGTGACGATCGCGATGATGTCTTCGTCGAAGATTTCCGACTTGCGGTCGGCCAATTCCTTGAAGCGTGCGAACGCGGTGTTCAGTTCGCCTTCGCTATCGAGCGCGATACCCAGTTCCTGCAGACGCTGCTTGAATGCATTCCGGCCCGACAACTTGCCAAGCACGATCTTGTTCGCGCTCCAGCCCACATCTTCGGCACGCATGATTTCGTACGTGTCGCGCGCTTTCAGCACCCCGTCCTGGTGAATGCCGGATGCGTGTGCAAATGCGTTCGCGCCGACCACCGCCTTGTTCGGCTGCACGACGAAACCGGTGATCTGCGACACCAGTTTCGAAGCCGGCACGATCTGCGTCGTATCGAGACCGATTTCGAGGCCGAAGTAATCCTTGCGGGTCTTCACCGCCATCACGATTTCTTCGAGCGACGTGTTCCCCGCGCGCTCGCCGAGACCGTTGATCGTGCACTCGACCTGACGCGCGCCGCCAATCTGCACACCGGCCAGCGAGTTCGCCACCGCCATGCCGAGATCGTTATGGCAATGCACCGAGAACACTGCCTTATGCGAATTCGGAATCCGCTCACGCAGCGTTTTCACCAGCTGACCGTACAACTCCGGCACACCGTAGCCGACCGTATCCGCGATGTTGATGGTGGTCGCGCCTTCGGCGATCACCGCTTCCAGCACACGGCACAGGAAATCCATGTCCGAGCGGCTGCCGTCTTCCGGCGAAAACTCGACGTCGTCCGTGAATTTGCGGGCGAAACGCACTGCCAGCTTCGCCTGTTCGAACACCTGATCCGGCGTCATGCGCAGCTTCTTTTCCATATGCAGCGGCGACGTTGCGATGAACGTGTGGATGCGGAAATGATCGGCCGGCTTGAGTGCGTCGGCAGCGCGTTGAATGTCTTTGTCGTTTGCACGGGCCAGCGAGCAGATCGTGCTGTCCTTGATCAGGCCCGCGATGGTGTGGATCGAATCGAAGTCGCCATTCGAGCTGGCCGCGAAGCCCGCCTCGATCACGTCCACCTTCATCCGTTCGAGTTGCTTCGCGATACGGATTTTTTCTTCCTTCGTCATCGATGCACCAGGCGATTGCTCGCCGTCTCGCAACGTGGTGTCGAATATGATCAGTTTGTCGGCCATGTCGGGTCTCCTGGGGAGTCGTTCAATTGCGGGGATTGGATATTGGAATTCGGGCGTTTGCGCCACCGCTGGCGACGCTAAACCATAGACGAGGCAGACGGAGGGCGGAAACCGTAAGCGATCAGCGCGGTAGACGCGCCAGCACTAGCGCGTCTAGCGGCGCACCGGCTTGTTGAGGCTCGTGCTGCAGCTCAAATGGGAACGTGAACGCATTCATCGAACGACTATAGCGGCATTCCCGCCATCGTGCAATTGGCGTCAGACCTGCCTCCTGCCCGCCGCCGGACGGGCCTGCAAGCGAAAAACGGCAGCCCGGGAAGGCTGCCGTTTTCTCACGTCACTTGCACGCAACGGAGGTGCGCCGTTACCTGTCCCGCGCCACGGACCGAGCCGGGTTCGCCCTGCCCCGCACCGCCTGATAGGCCCAGAACACATAGCCCGACAAACCGTACAGCACGAACAGGCCGAACAGCATCAGCGGCGGATCGGACGACACCAGCACGAACGCCACCACCACCAGCAGAATCACGCCGAACGGCACGCGGTGCCGTACGTCGAGCGCCTTGCCGCTGTAGAACGGCGCGTTCGACACCATCGTCACACCGGCATAGATGGTCAGCACGAAGGCGACCCACGGCAGCCATACCAGCTTGAGCGGCACGCGGTTATCGGTGGCGAGCCACACGAAACCGGCGATCAGCGCCGCGGCCGCCGGACTCGGCATGCCCTGGAAGAAGCGCTTGTCGACCACGCCGATGTTCGTGTTGAAGCGCGCGAGGCGCAATGCCGCACCCGAACAGTAGACAAACGCAGCGAGCCAGCCCCAGCGGCCGAGATCCTTCAGAATCCACTCGTACATCACGAGCGCCGGCGCCACCCCGAACGACACCATGTCCGACAGGCTGTCGAACTGTTCGCCGAACGCACTTTGCGTATGGGTCATCCGGGCGACCCGGCCGTCCATGCCATCCAGCACCATCGCTACGAAGATCGCGATCGCCGCGACTTCGAAGCGCACGTTCATCGCCTGCACCACGGCAAAGAAGCCGCAAAAAAGCGCTGCGGTGGTGAACGCGTTCGGCAGCAGATAAATGCCGCGCTTTCTCAGGAACTGCTGGCGCTGCGCGCGCCGGCTCTCGACAGCCACCGTCTCCGCCACGATCGGCTTGTTGCGGCGGAACGGACGCGGGAGCTGCCCGCTGTTGCGGGGTCGACGCGATTTGAATGCGGCCATTCGGAAAACCTCCTTGGTGCCGCTTTATAGTTCAGCGAGGATCGTGGACGACGCGGAGACCTTCTCGCCGATCGACACACGCGGACGGCTGCCAACCGGCAGATACACGTCGACGCGCGAGCCAAACCGGATAAACCCATAACGTTGACCACGCGTGAGCGGCTCGCCTGACCGTACGTAGCAAAGAATACGCCGCGCAATCAGACCGGCGATCTGCACCGAGGTCACCGTCTGGCCGCCGGCCATTTCGATCACCACCGCGTTGCGCTCGTTTTCGAGCGACGCCTTATCCACGGCGGCATTCAGATACGCGCCCGGGAAATATTCGACCTTGGAGATCGCGCCATCCACCGGCGAGCGTTGCGAGTGGACGTTGAAGACGTTCATGAACACGCTGATCTTCAGCGCTTCACGATTGGCATACGGGTCATGCGCTGTTTCGACTGCGACGATGCGGCCGTCGGCTGGGCACAGTACGGCGTTCGCCTGAGTCGGAATCGGGCGCGCCGGATCGCGGAAGAACTGGACGACGAAGATCAGGATCAGCCAGAACAGCCATGCAAAACCGAATCCCGCGAAGGCATGAACCAGTAATGCAACGACGGCCGCGATGGCGATGAACGGCCAGCCTTCTCGCGCGATGATCGGATGAGGGTAATTCATGGATGGCTTCTGTATTTTTGTAAAACCGTAGGATAGCAAAAGCCGCCCAGGGTTCAGCACCCTTGGACGGCTTTTTGCATTACCGGCTGCCGCGACGATGCGCCGCGCCGGTCAGAGGCGGTAAAGCTGGCCTCTTAGTTCTTCGACTGGTCGACCAGCTTGTTCGCAGCGATCCACGGCATCATCGAACGCAGCTTGGCACCCACCGTTTCGATCTGGTGCTCGGCCGTCAGACGGCGGCGCGATTGCAGCGTCGGTGCGCCAGCCTTGTTTTCGATGATGAAGCTCTTGGCGTACTCGCCGGTCTGAATGTCGGTCAGCACGGCCTTCATCGCCTTCTTCGTTTCAGCCGTCACGATACGCGGACCCGTCACGTACTCGCCGTATTCGGCGTTGTTCGAGATCGAGTAGTTCATGTTCGCGATGCCGCCCTCGTAGATCAGGTCGACGATCAGCTTCAGTTCGTGCAGGCACTCGAAGTACGCCATTTCCGGCGCGTAGCCCGCCTCCACCAGCGTTTCGAAGCCGGCCTTGATCAGGTCGACCGTACCGCCGCACAGCACGGCTTGTTCGCCGAACAGGTCGGTTTCCGTTTCTTCGCGGAAGTTCGTTTCGATGATACCGGCACGGCCGCCGCCGTTCGCAGCTGCGTACGACAGCGCGATGTCACGCGCTGCACCCGACTTGTCTTGCGCAACGGCGATCAGGTGGGGCACGCCGCCACCTTGCGAGTACGTACCGCGAACCGTGTGGCCCGGCGCCTTCGGCGCGATCATGATCACGTCGAGGTCGGCACGCGGGATCACTTGACCGTAGTGCACGTTGAAGCCGTGCGCGAAGGCCAGTGCTGCGCCTTGCTTGATGTTGGCGTGCACTTCCTTTGCGTAGACTTCAGCGATCTGCTCGTCCGGCAGCAGCATCATGACGACGTCCGCGCCCTTGACGGCTTCCGCCACTTCCTTGACCTGCAGACCGGCGTTCTCAGCCTTGCTCCACGATGCGCCGCCCTTGCGCAGACCGACCGTGACCTTTACGCCGCTTTCGCTCAGGTTCAGTGCGTGCGCATGGCCCTGCGAGCCATAGCCGATGATGGTGACTTGCTTGCCCTTGATGAGGGAGAGGTCGGCGTCCTTGTCGTAGAAAACTTTCATGTCGGTTCCTTGGCTAAATTCGGTGAAATCAGTGAAATACAAATACTGCGAATGGTGTGTTTTTTGTGTTGCTGGCCGGACAGGTGCAGATTCAGACACTAGCACGGCCCGGCTTCGATCGAGACGGTTGATAGCGCAACTTCGAATCGCAACTCAGCTCGCGCGTCAAACCTTCAGAATGCGCTCGCCGCGGCCAATACCCGAACTGCCCGTACGGACGGTTTCGAGAATCGCAGTCGCGTCGATTCCTTCGATGAAGGCATCGAGCTTGTCGCTCGCGCCCGTCAGTTCGATCGTGTAGGTCTTTTCGGTGACGTCGATGATCCGTCCGCGGAAAATATCCGACATCCGTTTCATCTCCTCACGCTCCTTGCCAACCGCCCTCACCTTGATCAACATCAGCTCGCGCTCGATGTGGGCGCCCTCGGTAAGGTCGACCACTTTCACCACCTCGATCAGGCGGTTCAGATGCTTCGTGATCTGTTCGATCACGTCGTCCGAGCCAATGGAAACGATGGTCATGCGCGACAGCGAACGGTCTTCGGTCGGAGCCACCGTCAAGGTTTCAATGTTGTAGCCGCGTGCCGAGAAGAGACCGACCACGCGTGACAACGCGCCCGGTTCGTTTTCCAGCAGGACTGAAATGATGTGTCTCATGTTTCGCTTCTTCCAGATGTTTTGTCGATGTATGCGAGCGGGGTCGCGCCGCTTCGTCCGCCTTCGCCCTTTGTGGAGGCGCGCATGACGAAGCCAACGCTAAAACCGTCGTTATAGATCTTCCGAACCCATGAGCATCTCAGTGATGCCCTTGCCGGCCTGAACCATCGGCCAGACGTTTTCGGTCGGATCGGTCTGGAAATCGAGAAACACCGTGCGATCTTTCAGGCGCAGCGCTTCCTTCAGCGCCGGCTCCACATCGGCCGTGCGTTCGATACGCATGCCGACGTGACCGTACGCTTCGGCGAGCTTCACGAAGTCCGGCAGCGCATCCATGTACGAATGCGAATAGCGCTTGCTGTATTCGATCTGCTGCCACTGGCGCACCATGCCCAGATAGCGGTTGTTCAGCGAAATGATCTTGATGGGCGTCTCGTACTGCTTGCAGGTCGAGAGTTCCTGGATACACATCTGGATCGAGCCTTCGCCCGTGATACAGAGCACGTCGTCGTCCGGGTGCGCCATCTTCACGCCCATCGCCGCCGGCAGGCCGAAGCCCATCGTACCGAGGCCACCGGAGTTGATCCAGCGGCGCGGCTTGTTGAAGCGATAGAACTGCGCCGCCCACATCTGGTGCTGGCCGACGTCGGAACATACGAAGGCATTGCCGTCGGTCAATTCCCACGCCTTTTCCACCACGTACTGCGGCTTGATGATGTCGCTCTTGCGGTCGAACTTCAGGCAGTCTTTGGCGCGCCAGGCTTCGATGTCCTTCCACCAGTCGGCGAGCGCCGCGGTGTCCGGGCCATGCTCGGCCGTTTGCAACTGCTCGATCAGCTCCTTCAGCACTTCCTTCACGTCGCCGACGATCGGAATGTCGACCTTGACGCGCTTGGAGATGGAGGAAGGATCGATGTCGATATGGATGATCTTGCGCGGGCGCGACGCGAAGTGCGCCGGGTCGCCGATCACACGGTCGTCGAAGCGCGCGCCGATCGCGATCAGCACGTCGCAGTGCTGCATCGCCATGTTGGCTTCGTACGTGCCGTGCATGCCGAGCATGCCGAGGAATTTCTTGTCGCTCGCGCGGTAGCCGCCCAGACCCATCAACGTATTGGTGACGGGATAGCCGAGCAGATCGGCGAACTGATTCAGCTCACGCGACGCATCCGCGAGGATGATGCCGCCGCCGGTATAGATGTACGGGCGCTTGGCCGACAGCAGCAAGGCCACGGCCTTGCGAATCTGGCCGGAGTGACCTTTCGTGACCGGATTATACGAACGCAGCGAAACCGTCTTCAGCGGTTCGTACTGGCACGGCATCTTCGACACGTCTTTCGGAATATCGATCAGCACCGGGCCGGGACGGCCGGTACGGGCGATATAGAAAGCTTTCTTGACGGTAGCGGCGAGATCGCGCACGTCCTTCACGAGGAAGTTGTGCTTCACGCACGGACGCGTGATGCCGACCGTATCGCACTCCTGGAACGCATCCTGACCGATCGCAGCAGTCGGCACCTGGCCGCTGATGATCACCATCGGGATTGAATCCATGTAGGCCGTGGCGATACCGGTCACCGCATTGGTAACGCCGGGGCCGGAGGTCACGAGGCACACCCCCACTTTGCCGGTGGAACGCGCATAGGCGTCGGCGGCGTGGACTGCGGCTTGTTCGTGGCGCACGAGGATGTGCTGGAATTTGTCCTGCTTGTACAGCTCGTCGTAAATGTAGAGTACCGAGCCGCCGGGATAGCCCCACACAAACTCGACGTCTTCGTCGGCCAAAGCGCGCATGAGCACGGTGGCGCCGATAGAGTCAGCTTCAGGATGGGGGGTCGTATCCGACGTGGAGAATTCCGCGCTGGGCATATTCATTTATTCACCTTTCGAATTTTCGGCAAAAAATTGATCGGGTGCTCTCTGCCGGGCTTGTGGCTCGGGTTCAAGCGGCGCGTCCAGTTGACAGGCGAGCTTCTTGGGCCACACCTCAATTGAGACAAGTCACTTATGTTGCGAACCAGCGACGATATCTGCAGAAACCCGCGAGGTCAAGCAAATATTGCCGTGGCGCCCTGTCCCTCAATCTCATTATTGACCGAAAGCGTGATATTGAGACGAAGGGCGAATTACGTTTCGCCCCAGCGGAGCGAAAGTTTGTTAGCATCCGCGAGTTTTACGACATTTTTCGACCGATTACGCGCACGCACGCTGCGCCGACCCCCAACGGATGGCATCAGACAAGGAACTCGCCGATTTTTTGGCGGGCGTCGAAAGGCGCGCATTCAAGCAGACGGTCTACGCCGTGCGGGACGACGACGCCTCGCTCGATATCGTGCAGGACGCGATGATCAAGCTCGCCGAAAAATACGGCGACCGTCCGCCCGCCGAACTTCCGCTTCTGTTTCAACGTATTCTCCAGAATGCGATGCACGACTATTTTCGTCGTGCCAAAGTGCGTAATACTTGGGTTAGTCTGTTTTCTTCGCTCGGCAACGCCGACGACGACGAATTCGACCCACTCGAAACATTCGAGGCGCAACAAGGTTCAGCGGGCTCAGAAAGCAACGAACAGAAACTCGAACGCGAACAGGTCTTACAGTTAATCGACGACGAGATCCAAAAGTTACCGGCACGTCAACGGGAGGCGTTTCTCATGCGTTATTGGGAAGATATGGATGTCGCCGAGACTGCCGCCGCGATGGGCTGCTCCGAAGGCAGTGTGAAAACACACTGCTCGCGGGCCACCCACACGCTGGCGCAAGCGCTCAAGGCCAAAGGAATCACGCTATGAGCTCCCTAGAAACCAGAGAACTCGAGTTCGCCCGCCAGGTGCGGCGCGCGCTCGACGAAAACGCCGCCAATATTCCGTCCGCCACCGTCGACCGGCTCGCGGTGGCGCGCCGCGCCGCACTTGCTCGCAAGAAGCCCGAAACCGTGAGCGCGCCGGTGTTCGTGCCCGCCTTCGCCGGTGCCGGCATGCCGGGCGGCATGCCGCAAGCCGACATGGCGCAGCGCCGCCGTTCGCCGCTGCGCCGCTTTGCGCTCGCCTGGCCGCTCGTCGCGCTGGTCGTCAGCCTCGTGGGCATCGCCTACTGGGAAGACCAGCAACGCATCGCCGAACTCGCCGATATCGATGCAGCCATGCTAAGCGACGACCTGCCGCTCAATGCCTATCTCGACCACGGTTTCAACGCGTACCTATCACGCGCCCACTGAGCGGGAGAGTCTTCGGGTGAGTTACAAGCGCGGCTTGGCCGTTGTTTTCGGATGCGCGATCGCGGCTCTGGTGTCGTTCGCTGCGACGTATCCGCGCTTTTATCCGAGCCCGTCGACCGTCAGCGCGCCTGCCGCAGGCGGCAATGCGACCGCCAGGGCGCCCGCACCTACCTTCGCCGGCGATCTGCCGAGCCTGTCCGACAACAATAGCCCGATGGCATGGTCGCGCCTGAGCGCGGCCGAGCACGTTGCGCTCGCACCGTTCGCCAGCGAATGGGATTCCTTTAGCGACGAACGCAAACGCAAATGGATCAAAATCGCGTCGCGTTACCCGAAGTTGCCGCCTGACGCGCAAAAACGCCTGCATGACCGAATGACTGAATGGGTGCGTATGACCCCCGATCAGCGGCGCGTTGCACGCGAAAACTACCAGGTGTCGAAGGAGTTGCCGCGCGAAACCCGCCAGAATGCATGGAAGGCTTATCAGCAATTGCCGGAAGAGCAGAAGGAGCGGCTCGCCGCGAGCGAGCATAAGCGGCGGCCGAGCGTGGTGAGTGCGCCGCCGTCCGGCAAGACCGAGATCAAGGGCCTGGACCGCCTGGTCAGAGCCCGGGAGCACGGCGCGAGCGCAGCCGCAGCGGCGAGCGCCGCGGCTGCCGCGCCATTGCCAAGCCCGGCCGTTACGCCGGCGATTCCGGCGGCGGGCAGCTTCGTGCCCGCCACGCCGCTGCCGGTTTCGCCGTCCGAGGCACCGTCGCTCTTCAACGGCTCCTGATCGGCACCCGACCGTGTCCCAACCGCTCTCCACCTCGACACTGCCCGCCGATTCATCGGGCACCGCACCCACCGTTCGCCGGCGCCTGGCCACGCTGCTCTACGAAGCCGTGATCCTGTTCGGCGTCGTGTTTATCGCGGGCTATCTGTTCAGCACGTTGACGCAGCAGCGCAACGGTCTCACCCATCACAACCTGCTCGCAGCGTGGATCGGGCTCGTCGTCGGTCTGTATTTCGTCTGGTTCTGGACCCACAGCGGCCAGACGCTGCCGATGAAAACGTGGCGCCTGCGCGTCATTGCCGCCAATGGCGCGCCGCTGTCCACACCCCGCGCGATCGTTCGTTACGTGCTGGCGTGGCTGTGGTTTTTGCCGCCGCTTGCGCTGCATCCGCTGCTGGGCCTCGCCGTGCCGCAGACGCTGGTGATCGCCGCGATCTGGTTCGTGCTGTGGGCCGCCACCGGCCGCTTCGATTCGCAGCGTCAATTCCTGCATGACCGGCTCGCCGGTACCCGTGTCGTTAGCGTCGCACGCTGAGCAAACCGGCCGCCCCGCAATTCACGCCGCTGCGTCCACGGTTCGCGTTCGCTTGATGTTCGCTTGATGTCCGCTTGATGTCCGCTTGACCACAGTTGCCTGTCGCCACAACCCTTCTCCGCACCCCGCCGCCGTGTCCCTCTTCCGACACAGTAATAAGAACTTCTTGTGACTGTCACGGCAGGGTCACGCGCGGCTGGCGCAATACGGGCACCGCAACTCGACGCGTGAGCCATGGACCCCAAAACGTCCGCGACTTCCCTGTTCCGCCAGACCGGCCCGAGCGTCGACCCTGTCGCGTTCCGCCCGGAACCCAACCCTAGCCACGGCATGCCGTTGCCTGTGCCGTCGCTGCCGCTCGACGCGCACGCCGCTCATCACGACGACGACCACGCCGAGCCACACCGCTATCGCACCATCTGGCTGTCCGACATCCACCTCGGCTCGAGCGGTTGTCAGGCGCCGTATCTGCTCGACTTCCTGCGTCACAACGAGTCGGAATACCTGTACCTCGTGGGCGACATCATCGACGGCTGGCAGTTGAAAAAAGGCTGGTACTGGCCGCAGGCGCACAACGACGTCGTGCAGAAGGTGCTGCGCAAAGCGCGCAAAGGCACCCAGGTCATCTACGTGCCGGGCAATCACGACGAAGCCGCGCGCCAGTTCTGCGACCTCGCGTTCGGCGACATCCACGTGCGCGGCGAAGCGTTCCACACGACGCTCGCCGGCAAGCGCCTATGGATCGTGCACGGCGATCTGTTCGATGGCGTGATCCAGCACGCGAAGTGGCTCGCCTATCTCGGCGACACGCTCTACACGATGATCCTGATCCTGAACCGCTGGTTCAACCGGATCCGCAGCCGGCTCGGCTTTCCGTACTGGTCGCTGTCGCAATACCTGAAGCATCAGGTGAAGAACGCGGTGAATTTCATCTCGTCGTTCGAGCGCGTGATGACTGACGAAGCACGCCGCCGCGGCTGCGACGGCGTGGTCTGCGGGCACATTCACAAAGCAGAAATCCGCGACATCGACGGTGTGCTGTATTGCAACGACGGCGATTGGGTCGAAAGCCTGTCGGCACTCGTCGAGACGTTTGAAGGCGAACTCAAAGTGATCTACTGGACCGTGATGCGCGCACCGGAAGTCGGCGTGCAAAAGGCCCGGGCGACCGCGTAGTCCCTCTCCACTTCTATTGGGCCGAAACCGATGAAGATCATGATCGTCACCGACGCATGGGAACCGCAGGTCAATGGCGTCGTGCGCACGCTGAAAAACACCACGCGCGAACTCACCGAACTAGGCCACCACGTCGACTTGCTGACGCCGCTCGAATTCAAGACGATTCCGTGCCCGACCTATCCTGAGATTCGCCTGTCGCTGATGCCGCGCCGCAAACTGCGTCAGCGCATCGACGAGTTCGCGCCCGACGCGCTGCACATCGCCACCGAAGGCCCGCTCGGCATGGCCGCACGCGCCTATGCGATCCAGCACAAGCTGCCGTTCACGACCGCTTATCACACGCGCTTTCCCGAATACGTGCAGGCGCGTTTCGGCATTCCGATCGCGCTGACCTACAAGTTTCTGCACTGGTTCCACAAAGCGTCGCTGGCAGTGATGGCGCCCACGCCGGTGGTTAAGGCCGATCTCGAAAAATTCGGCTTCACCAACGTGGTGTTGTGGACCCGCGGCGTCGATCTCGAGATCTTTCGCCAGATGGACTCGAAGGTCCTCGACACCGCACGGCCGATCTTTCTGTACGTGGGACGGGTGGCCGTCGAGAAGAACGTCGAGGCGTTTCTCAAGCTCGATCTGCCCGGCTCGAAGTGGGTCGCGGGCGAAGGCCCGGCACTCGCGGAACTGAAGTCGCGCTATCCGCAAGCGAATTACCTGGGCGTGCTGACGCAAGGCGAACTGGCCAAGGTCTATGCCGCCGCCGACGTATTCGTGTTCCCGAGCCGCACCGATACCTTCGGGCTAGTGCTGCTCGAAGCACTGGCCTGCGGCACGCCAGTCGCAGCGTATCCGGTGACCGGCCCGATCGACGTGCTGGGCGATGGCGGCGCGGGCGCCATGCACGAAGACTTGCGCGAGGCCTGCCTCGAAGCGCTGAAAATCGATCGCAGCCATGCACGCGCGTGGGCCGAACGCTTCTCCTGGGCAGCAGCGTCCGAGCAGTTCGCGGCACATCTGAAGCCGCTGCCGCGCACCTCGTACAGCGAGGAAAGCGCCGCCGCATGATGCGGCGCGCCGAGCCGCCCATGCGAGAGAGAAACGCTACCGTGGCACGCACGGCGAACGGCGCGCTGCGCGCCGTCAACGCCGTCGCTGCCGACGACGCCAGCAGCGCCGAACCGTTCGACGATGTGAACGAGACCGGTTCGCCTAATCATGCAAATCACGCACAGGGTTCAAACGGCACGAGCGGCATGAACGGCATGAGCGGCGCGCGTGTTCCAGGCGATGCCGACGAGACCCACGAACCGCTCAGCCCCGACGATCCGCTCGCACCGCTCCCCTTCAACCCATACAAGGGCAATCGCGGACTGACCCGCGCGTGGCACGCGATGAAAAATTCGCTCGCCGGGTTTCGCGTGGCGATCCGCGAGGAAAGCGCGTTTCGCCAGGAGCTCACGCTCGCCGCGATCCTGATTCCGTGCGGCGTGCTGGTGCCGGTCGAGCCCGTGTCGCGCGTATTGCTGCTCGGCTCGGTGTTGCTGGTGCTGATCGTCGAATTGCTGAATTCGAGCCTCGAGGCGGCCATCGACCGGATTTCGCTCGAACGCCATGAGTTGTCGCGCCGTGCCAAGGATCTCGGCAGCGCCGCGGTCATGGTCGCGCTCGGCATGTGTCTGATGACGTGGGGGCTGATCGTCGGGCCGCTCGTCGCGCGTTGGCTCAAAGCGTGGCTATGAACCCCACGCAGCGCGCCCCGTCGCCCCCTGAGAAATGAAAACCCCGAGTATCGCCTTGGTATAAGAACGGTCGGTTTATAATCGTTCGATAGTCTCACAGGAAAACGCTGGGCCGCCCCCATGTTTTCCGCCCCGAAGGAAGTCCCCCTGGGGGATTGCCCCTTCGGCGGGCCTGTCGCGCAGCGGCAGGTTTGGAGGCGCTCCACTATACCAACCGCGTCCGGATGGATCACGCGAAAGCGGCATGCCGCCACGCGCCCAGCCCGGCGTAACCAGGGCCGGACTACATGGAAGCCAAACCTCCCCGCCGCACCCGCGAACGGATCCTCGAACTGTCGTTGAAGCTGTTCAACGAGATCGGCGAGCCGAACGTCACGACAACGACGATCGCCGAGGAAATGGAAATCAGTCCAGGCAACCTGTACTACCACTTCCGCAACAAAGACGACATCATCAACAGCATCTTCAGCCAGTTCGAGCAGGAGATCGAAAAGCGTCTGCGTTTCCCCGACGACCACCGCGCGACCATCGACGAAATGTGGTCGTATCTGCAGTACATGGTCGATTTCACCTGGCGCTATCGCTTCCTGTATCGCGATCTGAACGATCTGCTGGCACGCAATCGCACGCTCGAAACGCACTTCAAACAGATCATCAGCCACAAGGTGCGCTTTGCGAGCCAGTTCTGCGAGCAACTCGTGGCGGACGGCGAAATGGTTGCAACGCCCGAAGAACTGCAGGTGATCGCGACCAACATCGGCGTGATCGCGACGTACTGGTTGTCGTACCAGTTCGTGATGAACCCGCGCAAGTACAACGAGCAGGAAACCATTCGCGCTGAACTGCATCAGGTAAGCGTGCAGATCGTGTCGCTGATGGCGCCTTATCTGCGCGGCCGCTCGCGGCAGCTTTTCGACGACCTCGTCTCAGGCAAGCTGCCCAAGCGCGAGTTCTACGACTACCTGCCGCCGAAGGAAGGCGCCGCGCCCCGCAACGAACCGAAGGACGTCTGAGCATGAAGTCGGTGTGTGTGTATTGCGGCTCCTCCGACGGAGCCAGACCGTTGTACGCCGAAGCCGCACGCGCTTTCGGCCGCGCGCTGGTGCAGGCCGATCTCGCGCTGGTCTATGGCGGCGGCAAGGTGGGCCTGATGGGCGTGATCGCCGATACGGTGATGGCCGAAGGCGGCCGCGCAGTCGGTGTGATCCCCGAGTTGCTGGTCAACAAGGAAGTCGGCCATAACGGCTTGACCGAGTTGCATGTGGTGCCTGATATGCACCATCGCAAGAAGATGATGGCCGACCTGTCCGATGCGTTCGTCGCGATGCCAGGCGGTGCGGGCACGCTCGAAGAGCTGTTCGAGGTCTATACGTGGGCGCAACTCGGCTATCACCAGAAGCCGGTGGCACTGCTGAATATCGACGGCTTCTACGATCCGCTGATCGCGCTGCTCAAGCACACGGTAGACGAAGGCTTCATGCGGCAGACCTATTTCGACATCCTGCAAAGGGATGCCGATCCCGTCGCGCTGATCGACAAGCTGCAACGCTATAAGCCGCCTGCCAGCGACAAATGGGCGATCAAACGCGACGCCGTTTGAGCGCTGCCTGCTGCGCTTCCTCGCCCCGCTCCACGAACACCGGCTGCACGCGCCTGCTGCCCCCACCCGAACGATGAGGTTGTGATGACGAAAGCCGTTCTGATCACCGGTGGCAGCCGCGGCATTGGCCGCGCAACCGCGCGTTTGCTGGGCGCGCGCGGCTGGTCGGTCGGCGTGAACTACGTGCGGAACCTCGCGGCCGCGCAGGAAACCGTTGCTGAGGTGGAACGCAACGGCGGCCACGCGTTGCCGATTGCCGGCGACGTCGCCAGCGAAGCCGACGTGATCGCGATGTTCGACGCGCTCCAGCAGAAGTTCGGCCGGCTCGATGCGCTCGTCAACAACGCCGGGATCGTCGCGCCGTCGAGCCAGCTTGCGGATATGGACCTCGCGCGTCTGAAGCGCATGTTCGACGTCAACGTGCTCGGCGCCTACCTGTGCGCCCGCGAAGCCGCACGCCGCATGTCCACAACCCGTGGCGGCGCGGGGGGCGTAATCGTGAACATCTCGTCGGCGGCTGCGCGTTTGGGTTCGCCGAACGAATACGTCGACTATGCCGGCTCGAAAGGCGCCGTCGACACCATGACGCTCGGCCTCGCCAAGGAACTCGGCCCGCAGGGCGTGCGCGTGAACGCGGTGCGTCCCGGTCTGATCGATACCGACATCCACGCCAGCGGTGGCAAGCCCGAGCGCGCCGCCCAGCTCGGCGCAACCACGCCGCTCGGCCGCCCCGGCAGCGCCGACGAAGTCGCCGAATCGATCGTCTGGTTGTTGAGCGACGCCGCCTCGTACGTGACGGGCGCGCTGCTCGACGTCACCGGCGGACGCTGAGCGGTGGCCGCGGCGAGCTGGTTCGATATCCGCGTGATCGGCACGCTGGCGCTGTTCGCGAGCACGCTCGTCGTCATCAAGCACGTGCACGACATGATGACCGACGTCGCGCTGACGGCCGGCGCCGCGCTCGGTTTCTGCGGACTGTTCGAACTGGTGCTGGTGCATGTGCGCGACGAAGCGCGCCTGCTGCCGGTCGACGCCCACCGCCGGCGCCACGCGATGCCGAGCGGCGTCTAGAACGACGAGCCGGGTTCTTTCAGGAAAGCCGTTTCTTCATCCGTCGACTGGCGCCCGAGCAGCGCATTGCGATGGGGAAAGCGTCCGAAACGCTCGATGATTCTGGCGTGCCTGACCGCGGACGAGTAGTAGGACGCACCACCCGGCTCGGCCTTCAGCTGTTTGAACAGGCGCAACGATTCGTGCTGGCTGGCAAGCGTTTCGCCGTGTTCGAACGGCAAATACGCGAATGCGCGGTGATGCACGGTCGGCAGCAAGAGATCGGCGCCGCTTGCGATTATCTGCTGCGCAATGCGCAGCGCTTGATGATCGGCAGCGAAAGCACGCGGTGTATTGCGGTGGCAATTGCGGGAAAACTGATCCAGCACGATGACCAGGGCTAGCGCGCCGAGCGGTGTTTCCGTCCAGCTGCCGAGAGCCCCTTCGCGCGCCGCGTCGATGAGTGTCCCGAAGCGTTCCAGCAACATCGCATCGAAGGCCTTGTCGCGCGAGAACCAGAGCTTGCGGGCATGGCCGAAGGTGGGCGCATTCGGAGCGCCGAACCAGCAATCGAGGACTGCGCGCGCCTCTGCTGCTTCCGGCTCCGCTGCCCTCTCAACCATTGCGATTACGCATCCAGTCCGCAGTCTCGAAGAACGACGTCAGCAACCGTTCCCTCAACGGCTCGGAAAGCCCAACGTCTTCCATCGCCCACGCCATGCAGCGAAGCCACTGATCCCGTTCGCTGGATGCGATCGGAAACGGCATGTGCCTCGCCCTCAACCTCGGATGGCCGAAGCGGCTGATGTAATGATCGGGGCCGCCCAGCCACCCGCACAAGAACCAGAAAAACTTGTCGCGCGAGCCGTCGAGCGACTCCGGATGCAAAGCCCGGATCCCGGCGAACGCCGTTTCGAGATCCATCAAGTCATAAAACCGGTCGACCAGTTCGCGCACGCGCGCTTCACCGCCCACCAGTTCGAAGGCCGTCGGCTGTGCGGCGGACACTTCGTCGTTAAGATCGCTCATAGCCAATCACAAAAACCAAAAGAGAAAAATCATGCGTCCCGCAGCGATTGCAACGCGGGCCGCGTCAGCACATGCCGCAAGCTGAGCCAACCGCCCACGCCCGCGCAGGCGATCCCGGCTGCGATACCCGCGGGCAACAGCCACGGATCGAAGGTCAGATAAAACTCGAACACGTGCGTCGCCAGCACCCAGCCGATCACTTGCGCGCCGATCGCGGCCATCAAACCCGCCAGCGCGCCCACCGCTACAAACTCGGCGATCTGCACTGCCCGCACCTGGCGATGCGACGCGCCCAGCGCGCGCAGCAGCGCGGATTCTCGCATGCGCTCATCGCGCGTGCCGGCAAGCGCCGCGTAGAGCACCAATACGCCGGCCGCGAGCGTGAACGCGAACAGGAACTGCACCGCGCCGATTACCTGCTGCAAGACACGCTGCACCTGCGCCAGAATCGGCCCGGTGTCGATGGCCGTGAGGTTCGGATAGGCGGCGATCAGCCCGTCGATGGTCGACTGTCTTTCCGGCGGCAAATGGAAACTGGTGATGAACGTCGCCGGGAAATCCTGCAAGGCGGCCGGCGGCATCAGCACGAAAAAGTTGACCTTGAACGAGCCCCAGTCGAGCTTGCGCACACTCGTCACCGGCGCGTCGATCTGCAAACCCGTCACGTCGAAGCGCAGCGTATCGCCGGGTTTCACGTTGATCAGCTTCGCGAGCCCCTGCTCGATCGAAATCTGCGGCGTCTTCGTGTCGCCATACCATGTGCCCGCGGAGAGACGGTTGTCGTCGGGCAGCTCGGTCGTGTAGGACAGGTTGAATTCGCGATCGACGAGTCGTTTGGCATCGTCGCCCTTGAACGAATCCGGATTGACCGGCTTGCCGTTGATCGCAAGCAGCCGGCCGCGCACCATCGGCGCGAGCACCGTGCCGGGCACACCGTGCGTGCTCAGATACTGCGTGACGGCGTCGCGCTGGTCGGGCTGGATGTCGATGATGAATTCGTTCGGCGCATCGGGCGGCGTCGATTTGCGCCAGCCGGCCACGAGGTCGTTACGCGTCATCGCGATCAGCAACAGGCACATCAGACCGATGCCGAGCGCGGTGATCTGCAACGCGCTCGCGCCGCCGCGCCGCTCCAGCGACGCCAGCGCGTAACGCCAGCCGATTCCCGCATTCACGCGCTCGCTGCGCACGACGCGCGACGCGCCCCACAACGCCAGCCGCGCGATGCACGCGAACACCAGCAGTCCGCCGGCAAAGCCGCCCGCGACGATGCCGCCGAGCTTCAGCTCGCCCGCTGCGACGATCAGGAGCGCGGCGAACAACACGATGCCGAGCGCATAGGCGGCCCACGCGGTGCGTCCCGCTTCGCCCCATTCGCGACGCAGCACGCGTACCGGCGGCACGCGCGTCAGCGGCAACAGCGGCGGCAGCGCGAAGCCGAGCAACAGGACGAGACCGGCCGCGATACCTTCGAGCGCCGGCCACGCGGTCGGGTACGGCAAAGCGACGTCGATCAGACTGCCGAGCCACGTCAGCAGCGCCAGATGCCCCAGGTAACCGAGCGCCACGCCAAGCGCGCCGCCGATCAAACCCAGCCCGACGAATTCAAGCGTGAACAGCGCACGCAGCGTGGCCTGGCTGACGCCGAGACAGCGCATCGCCGCGCAGCCGTCCAGATGCCGGCGCATATACCGATGCGCGGCCATCGCGATCGCCACCGCCGCGAGCAACGCGGTGAGCAGCGAGACGAGTGTGAGGAAGTGACCCGCGCGGTCGAGCGTCTGACGCACTTGCGGCTGGCCTTCCTGCAACGATTCGAGCGCGACGCCGCGCATCTTGCCGCCGTCGACCTTGTCATGCGCGAACTGCGCAAAGCGCGCCACGGATGCATCGGAGCCCGCCACCAGCAACCGATAGGTCACGCGGCTGCCGAAGGTGATGAGGCCAGTCGATTGGACATCGTCGGCACGCAGCATCAAACGCGGCGAAAAATTGACGAACGAGAAACCACGGTCGAGTTCGCGGGTAATCACCGCGCCGATCGTGAAGCTGCGAGACCCGACCTTCACGGTGTCGCCGACATGCAGCTTCAATGCCTCGAGCAGTGCCTGATCGACCCATACCGTACCCGGCGCCGGAATCGATTGGGTAGGATGGTCCGCCGCACCCGGCGCCGCAGCGATCCGCAACGCGCCGCGCAACGGATAACCCGGCGACACCGCCTTGACGGCGGCCAGCCGCGAGACCGGCTGTGCGCCGGCCGAATTGACCATGCTGGGGAAGATCGCCGTGCTGGCGGTATTCAGACCGAGCGCGCTCGCTTGCTGCGCGAACTGCGGATCGACCGGATGATCGGCCCGGACGATGAAATCGGCCGCGATCATGCGCCGCGCATCCCGCTCGAGCCCCTGATGCAAGCGGTCAGCCAGAAAGCCGACACTCGACAACGCCGCGACGGCCAGCACCAGCGCCAGCAGCAGCATCGTCAGTTCGCCCGCGCGCCAGTCGCGCGCCGTCATGCGAATAGCCTGGCGCAGCACGTCCGCGCCGCCCAGCCGGCGCGTTGGCCGTGAGGCCGCCCGCACCGCAGCACCCCTTACCGTATCGCTCAATCGTGCCGACTCCTGGCAAACCGCGACACCATGTGCGTCGCCATCCCGCGAAAACCGCCCTGCACGCCGCGCCACAGCCGCGGCAACGCCCAGCCGGCCAGCACCAGGAAGCCCACCATCAATACCAGGAACAGAAGCGGCACGAACAGCGCGAGCAGCATGCCGCCGAACACGAGACCGTCTTCCGCGGTCGAGGTCACGACATTCGACACCGGTTCCGGCGACAGATTGATCAGCGCGCGCGTGCCCGCTTTCGCCAGATGCGCGGTGCCCGCCAGCGTGCCGCCCGCGAGCGCCGCGACCGTCAGCAGCGCGGGATCGGCATGGCCGAGCGCGCCGGCCGCGAGTACCGCGCCGGCGGGAATCCGGATAAAGGTATGGACCGCGTCCCACAAGGAATCGAACGCGGGGATTTTGTCGGCGAGAAATTCAGTGACCGTCAGCACGCCGGCGACGCCGATGACCCACGGCGACGACAGGGCGGACAGCGTATCGGGGAGATGGATGAAGCCAAGACGTGCGAACACGCCGGCCAGCAGGACTGTCAGATAGAGGCGCAGACCGCTGCCCCATGAAAGGCCCGCAGCGAGCGAAAGTGATTCAAGCATGGCCGCCTCCAGGCGCGCTGTGCGTGCCGGGCGCTTCGACGGGCAAAGGAAAGGGAACCGCCGCACCGAAGTCGTCAGACCCGCGCCAAGCCGGCCGCGCCAAATGGGCCGCGGACAATTTCAGGTTGGATTCAGTCTCATTATAGCCACGTTAATTCGCAGAACGCAGAGCGGCGAACAAATGGCAGGCTCGAATGGCCAGTCGTTAGCGGCCGGTTCGCGCGCACGCGGACACGATAATCCGGCTGGACAACAGGGGCTCAATGCCCCGACGACAGCTTCAACCCGATCAAGCCGATCACGATCAGCGCCGCGCTCGCCACCCGCGCGGCCGTCAGCGCCTCGCCCATCATGACGATGCCGAAGATGAACGCGCCGACCGCGCCGATCCCCGTCCACACGGCGTAGGCCGTGCCGAGCGGCAACTGGCGCATTGCCATCGCGAGCAGGACAAAGCTGCCGAGCGCTGTCACCACCGTGAATACGGAGGGCCAGAGCCGGGTGAAACCTTCGGAGGTTTTGAGACCGGCCGCCCATGCGACTTCGAGCAAACCGGCAATCAGCAGAAGAATCCAGGACATGAGACAGCTCCATGGTCAGATGGGGCCGTCCCCGTTTGTAGCAGTGCGCAAGGCCGTCCTTACGAACTGTAATTATATCAAAATAGCTCGCCGCCCTGCTGCGGCGACAAGCCGCAAAGGCGCGCAAGAGCGTGGCGGACGCCTCGGGCAGGCTTAAACCGCGCCCACCAGCCGGTATCCCACGCCCGTTTCCGTGACGATATGCTCCGGTTGCGCCGGGTCGCGCTCCAGTTTCCCGCGCAGATGCGCCATATAAATACGCAGATAATGGTGGCTCTCGACATGCGACGGCCCCCACACGTCGCGCAGCAATTGCCGGTGCGTCAGCACGCGGCCGGCGTGGCGGACCAGTGTCGCAAGCAGGCGATACTCGATCGGCGTGAGATGGACGGCGGCGCCGTCGCGGCTCACCTGACGCAAGGCCAGATCGACCGTCACCGCGCCGAAGCGAACCAGTGGCGATTCATTCGCGCCGCCCTGATTGCGGCGCCGCATATGCGCGCGGATCCGCGCCAGCAGTTCCGAAACGCCGAACGGCTTGGTGAGGTAATCGTCCGCACCAGCATCGAGCGCGGCGACTTTCTCGGTTTCCTGGGTGCGCGCCGACAGCACGATGACCGGCAACTCGCTCCAGCCACGCAGCTCGCGAATCACGTCGAGACCGTCGGTGTCGGGCAGGCCGAGATCGACGATGACGAGATCGGGTTTGCGCGTCGCGGCTTCGACGAGACCTTGCTTGCCGGTCTCGGCGTCGTGCACGACGATGCCCTCACCTTCCAGCGCGGTTCGCACGAAGCGGCGAATCTGCTTTTCGTCTTCAATCAGGACGACTGTGATGCTCGGGTCACTCATGGCTAGGCTTGGAACGCGGGTTAAGAGTTAAATCGTGGTCCGGCAAGGCATCGGCGCCTTCGTCTTCCAGCGCATCCGGCGCTTCGGGCGGCGTTTCCACCGGCAGCGTGAACCAGAAGCGCGCGCCTTCGACACGGCCGTCCGCGGACATCCGATTGAGCGCGCCGATTGTACCGCCGTGCGCTTCCACGATTGCGCGGCAGATCGCGAGCCCGAGGCCGATGCCCGGCTTGGCCGACTCTTTCTCGCCGCGCGTGAATTTCTCGAACACACGCGCTTCCATGCCGGCCGGCAGACCCGGTCCGTTATCGTCGACGGCGACGCGTACGAACGACTTGCCGTCCGCGTCGAGACGTTGCGCGCCAATCGTCAAGGACGTGTCCGGCGGGGTGTATTTGGCTGCGTTCTCGAACAGGTTCGAGAAGAGCCGCTCCATCAGCACCGCATCGAGATGCAGCAGCGGCAAATCCGCAGGCAGCTTCACCTGTACCGGATGATTCGCCAGCACACGCTTGCAGGCCCGCAACGCGGCACCCACCGTTTCTTCGAGGAGCGTCCACTGCTGATTCAATTGCAGGCTGCCGGCTTGCAAGCGCGCCATGTCGAGCAGATTGGTGACGATGCCCGTCATGCGTAGTGCTTCTTCGTGAATCGCTTCGACGAGATCGTCGCCGGGCTGCGCACCGGGATGCGCCCCGCGCGATTGCGCCAGCATCGACGAAAAGCCGACGATCGTCGTCAACGGCGTACGCAGGTCGTGCGAAATCGCCGAGAGAAGCGAATTGCGCAAGCGCTCGGATTCCATATTGACAAGCGCATCGCGTGCGATGTCGACGTAGTGCACCCGCTCAAGGGCCAGTGCGATTTGCGCGGCGAACGCGTCAAGCATGCGCTGCTGCTCGGGCACATCGAGCTCGCGCTCGTCGCGCATCACAACCGCGAGCACGCCACGGGTGCGCATCGGCGCTTTCAGCGGCAGATACAGCGCGGCGGCGGCCGGCAGCGTATCGGTGCCTTGCCCAGCGGGCTTCTGCTGATCGTAGACCCATTGGCCGACGTCGATATCGAGCATCTCGCCTTCGAGCGTGATCGTCGCGTCGGGGTCCTCGATCTTCTGCTTCACCTGATCGGCACTGTCCGGCAGCAGAATCGCGACGCGCGCGCCGAACACTTCGCTCACATGCCGGCTGCCGATGCCGACGATCTGCTCCATGGTGAGCGCTGCCGCCAGTTCACGCGCCATTGCATACATCGCGCCGGTGCGTTGCTCCCGACGCCGCGCAACACTCGCCTCGCGGCGCAAGCTCGACGTGAGATGGCTGATGACGAGCGACGTCAGCAGCATGCCGAAGAAGGTCAGCAGATACTGCGTATCGGACACCGACAACGACATGCGCGGCGGCACGAAAAAGAAATCGAATGCCGCCACGCTCATGAACGACAGCACGACACCCGGCCCGCGCCCGAGCTTCACCGCCGTGAAGATCACGCCGAGCAGGTACAGCATGACGAGGTTGGTCAGATCGATATGGTCGATCAGTTGGCTCGACAGCAACGTAATGGCCGCGCAAATCGCCAACGCGAAACCGTAGGCGCGCGGCGGCGAACGGCGTTCGCGCGCCGCGCTCAACGCCTCGCGCCAAGCATTCGCCGTGGTATTCAGCAAGTGGCGATGCTCGCCGCCATCGCGTTCCGACGACGCGCGAATCAGCGTGAGATCGAGATCGCCCGCGCGTTCGGCGATGCGCTCACCGAGCGGCCGGCGCAGCCAGCGCCTGAAACCGGTGCGGGCCGAGGCGCCGGCCACCAGCTTCGAGACGTTGCGAGCCTGCGCGTAGCCGATCAGCGCGGCGACCGCATCGGTGCCTGCCAGTGTCGCGGTTTCGGCGCCGAGTTCGGCGGCGAGCTTCAAGGCATTCAGCGTGCGTTCGCGGCGCGCATCGGGCAAGCGCTGCAGCGCGGGCGTTTCCACATAGACGGCAATCCAGTCGGCCTTCAGGCTGGCGGCGAGACGTGCCGCCGCGCGCACCAGCATCGGTGCTTCCGGGCCGGGGCCGACGCACACCAGCAAGCGCTCACGTGCCTGCCAGATCCGCTGGATCGACCGATCGGCGCGATATTCCCGCATCTGCGCATCGACACGGTCCGCGGTGCGGCGCAATGCCAGCTCGCGCAACGCGATCAGGTTGCCCTTGCGAAAGAAGTTGCGCACCGCACGCTCGGCCTGCTGCGGCAAATACACCTTGCCGTCGCGCATCCGGTCGAGCAGTTCTTCGGCGGGCAGATCGACCAGCGTGACTTCGTCGGCGCGATCGAACACGCGGTCGGGGACCGTCTCCCAGACGCGAATGCCGGTGATCTGGCCGACCACGTCGTTCAGGCTTTCGAGGTGTTGGACATTGACCGTGGTGTAGACGTCGATGCCCGCGTCGAGCAGTTCGTAGACGTCCTGCCAGCGCTTCAGATGCCGCGCGCCCTGCACATTCGAATGCGCGAGTTCGTCGACGAGAATCAACTGCGGCTTGCGGGCGAGCGCGGCGTCGAGATCGAACTCGCCAAGCTTGCGGCCGCGATACTCGATAAACGCGAGCGGCAGCACGTCGAGGCCTTCTAGCAGCGCAGCGGTCTCGCTGCGGCCATGCGTTTCGGCGATGCCGACCACCACGTCCGCGCCCTCATCGGCACGGCGCCGGGCGGCCTGCAACATCGCATAGGTCTTGCCGACGCCCGCCGACGCGCCGAAAAAAATCTTCAGCCGGCCCCGCTGACGCTTTTCTTCGTCCCGTTGCAGCTTGTCGAGCAATTCGTCAGGATCGGGTCGGTTCATGCTTTCTGTTTATGGGTCTGTTCGATGACAGCCTGTGTGGGTCCACGGGGCTGCATCAGGTAGATGGTGGCACGGTAGCCGCTTCACCGCAAACGCCGGCCGCCGGAGCGCCAGCCGCCGGGACGCCGCGCCACAAAAGGCCAAGACGGCGCCACACCGGGCGCCGTCTTTGTCAGCCCCACCCGCTTAGCCTTGATGCGCAGCGTCGAGTGCGAGATTCAACTGCAGCACGTTGACGCGTGCTTCACCGAGCACGCCGAACTGGCGGCCGCTAGTGTAGCGGTCAACCAGCGCCTGCACGTCGTTCGGCGACATCTTGCGCGCCTTCGCGACACGGTCGATCTGGTAAGCCGCCGCAGCCGGGCTGATTTCCGGATCGAGGCCACTACCCGAAGACGTCACGAGGTCGATCGGCACCGGCTTCGACATGTCGGTACCCGCCGCCTTCAACGCGTCGAGGCGGCCTTTGATTTCATCCGACAACGCCGGGTTGGTCGGCCCGAGGTTCGAGCCACCCGAGCTCGTTGGGTCGTACGGTTTCGGGCTGATGGCCGACAGACGGCCCCAGAAGTACTGCGGCGCATCGAACTGCTGGCCGATCAGCTTCGAGCCGACCACCTTGCCGTTCTGTTCGATCATGCTGCCGTTGACCTGATCGTGGAACGCGGCCTGGCCGATGGCGGTCATCACAGCCGGATAAGCGAGTCCCGTGATCGCCGACAGTACGACAAAGATCACGATAAGCGGACGAAAAAGTTTCATGATTGGCAATCCTTTTAGACGCGTCCGGCAGCCAACGCCGCCGGACACAGCCTGTTAAACCCAGCCGAGCGCGGCCAGTACCATGTCGATCAGCTTGATGCCGATAAACGGCACGAT
Organism: Paraburkholderia sp. GAS348; assembly: GCF_050434205.1. Classification (NCBI taxonomy): domain Bacteria; kingdom Pseudomonadati; phylum Pseudomonadota; class Betaproteobacteria; order Burkholderiales; family Burkholderiaceae; genus Paraburkholderia; species Paraburkholderia sp. GAS348. Next base: position 31,304 of record NZ_JBNPVT010000028.1, on the reverse strand, counting down.
GATCCCGCCGAGGCCATACACCAGCAGATTGCGGCGCAGCAGGATCGCGGCGCCGAGCGGCCGGTACTTCACGCCCTTCAGCGCCAGCGGAATCAGCAGCACGATGATCAGTGCGTTGAAGATCACCGCCGACATGATCGCCGAGGCCGGGGTGGCCAGATGCATCACGTTCAGCCTGTTCAGTGCCGGATAGGTGCTCGCAAACGCTGCCGGGATAATGGCGAAGTACTTGGAGACGTCGTTGGCAATCGAGAACGTCGTCAGCGAGCCGCGCGTCATCAGCATCTGCTTGCCGATCTCGACGATCTCGATCAGCTTGGTCGGGTTCGAATCGAGGTCGACCATGTTGCCGGCTTCTTTCGCTGCCTGCGTGCCGGTATTCATCGCCACTGCGACGTCGGCTTGCGCCAGCGCCGGAGCGTCGTTGGTACCGTCACCGGTCATCGCCACCAGCTTGCCTTCGGCCTGGTGCGCGCGGATCGTCGACAGCTTGGCCTCCGGCGTGGCTTCCGCGAGGAAGTCGTCCACGCCTGCTTCGGCTGCAATCGCGGCTGCCGTCAGACGGTTGTCGCCGGTCACCATGATGGTCTTGATACCCATCTTGCGCAGTTCGGCGAAACGCTCCTTGATGCCGCCCTTGACGATGTCCTTCAGTTCGATCACGCCGAGCACGCGTGCGCCATGCTCGCCCTTCTCGGCCACCACCAGCGGTGTGCTGCCGCGACGCGCCACTTCAGCCACGGCGTTGCTCACTTCAGTCGGATAACGGCCGCCGTTCGCTTCGACGTAGTTCTTGACGGCATCGGCTGCGCCTTTGCGGATCTCGCGGCCCAGCGCCCCGGAGGAAGTCCCCGTGGGGGACAGGTCCACACCGCTCATCCGCGTTTGCGCGGTGAAGGCGAGAAAGACTGCATGCAGCGACGCCATGTCGCGAGCGCGGATGTTGAAGCGCTGCTTGGCGAGCACGACGATACTGCGGCCCTCCGGCGTTTCGTCCGACAGCGACGACAGTTGCGCCGCATCGGCGAGCATTTCTTCGGTCACGCCCGGCGCCGGCACAAAGGTCGAAGCCTGACGGTTACCGAGCGTGATCGTGCCGGTCTTGTCGAGCAGCAGCACGTCGACGTCACCTGCAGCCTCCACAGCACGGCCTGACGTTGCAATCACGTTGGCTTGCATCATGCGGCTCATACCGGCCACACCAATGGCGGACAGCAGGCCGCCGATCGTGGTCGGAATCAGACACACCAGCAGTGCTACGAGCGCGGTGATGCTCACCACATGGCCAGCCTTGACGGCTTCGACGGAGAACATCGAGAACGGCAGCAGCGTGGCGGTTGCGAGCAGCATCACGATCGTCAGCGCGACCAGCAGAATCGTCAACGCGATTTCGTTCGGCGTCTTTTGACGCTTCGCGCCTTCGACCATCGCAATCATGCGGTCGAGGAAGGCTTCGCCCGGATTGGCCGTGACGCGCACGACGATCCAGTCCGACAGCACGCGCGTGCCGCCCGTCACCGACGTAAAGTCGCCGCCCGACTCGCGGATCACCGGTGCGGATTCGCCGGTAATCGCCGATTCGTCGACCGACGCGACACCGTCGATCACTTCGCCGTCGGCCGGAATCACGTCGCCGGTTTCGACCAGCACCACGTCGCCTTTACGCAGATCGGACGCCGTCAGAATGCGAATCGGCGACTTCGGATGCGGCTCGTTGAGCTTCTTGGCCATCACGTCTTTCTTCGCACTGCGCAGCGACGCGGCTTGGGCTTTGGAGCGGCCTTCAGCAAGCGCTTCTGCGAAGTTGGCGAACAGCACCGTGAACCACAGCCACAGCGTAACCGCGAGGATGAACCCCGCAGGCGCTTCGGCCTGGCCGCCCAGCGCGGCGATCCAGAGGATCGTCGTCAGGATGCTGCCGACGTACACGCAGAACATCACCGGGTTACGGAACTGCGTGCGTGGCGTGAGTTTCTTGAATGAGTCCACGATCGCCGGACGCACTAGCGCCGGATCGAACATGGACCGCGTTGCATTATGTTCAGTCATTGAATCCTCGTTTTTCCCGAATCGCCCGTCTCAGTTGCCAGGCATCAATGGCCGGCGATCATCATCAGATGCTCGACGCCGGGGCCGAGAGCGAGCGCAGGCACATAAGTCAGTGCGCCGACGAGCAGCACGGTGCCAAGCAGCAACACCACGAACAGCGGACCATGCGTAGGCAGCGTGCCGCCGGTGACAGCCAGGCGTTTCTTCGCCGCCAGCGAGCCGGCAATCGCCAGCACCGGAATCAGCGAGCCGAAGCGGCCAAACCACATCGCGATCGCGGTCAACCAGTTGTAGAACGGCGTGCTCACCGTCAGGCCAGCAAACGCGCTACCGTTGTTGTTCGCAGCCGAGCTGAACGCGTAGAGAATTTCCGAGAAGCCGTGTGCACCGGGGTTGGCGATACCCGCCTTGCCCGCATCGCTCAGCACCGCGATCGAGGTACCCACGAGCACCAGCAGCGGCGTGAGCAGCACGACGATCGACACCATCTTCATCTCGTACGCTTCAATCTTCTTGCCGACATATTCAGGCGTGCGACCGATCATCAGGCCTGCGACGAACACCGCGAGCATGGCGAACACGAGCATCCCGTACATACCGGAGCCCACGCCGCCGAAGATCACTTCGCCCAACTGGATCAGCAGCATCGGGTAGAGGCCGCCGAGCGGGGTCAGCGAGTCGTGCGTGTTGTCGATTGCACCGCACGATGCCGCCGTCGTGGCGACGGTGAAGATGCCCGACTGCGCGATACCGAAGCGCGTTTCCTTGCCTTCCATGTTGCCGCCCGACTGCAACGCATTGGCGGACTGGTCGACGTTCAGCGAGGTCAGGGTCGGGTTGCCGGCCTGCTCCGCGCTGATTTCACCCACCACGCAAGCAGCGAATGCGATCGTCATCACGGCAAGGACAGCAATACCCTGCTTGCGGTCCGAGATCATCCGGCCGAACACCAGGGCCAGCGCCGCCGGGATGATCAGCATCGAAAAGATCTGCAGGAAGTTGCTGAACGGCGTCGGGTTTTCGTACGGGTGTGCCGAGTTCGCGTTGAAGAAGCCACCACCGTTGGTGCCGAGCATCTTGATCGCTTCCTGCGACGCCACCGGGCCCATTGCGATGGTCTGGGTCGTCACCTTGGTGTCGACCGTCACTGCGTTACCCTTCGCATCCTTCACCGGGTTGCCTTGCGCATCGAGCTTCGGTGCGGCATAGGTGGTGGTCTGCAGGGTCGGCACGTCCTGATACGCCTTGAAGTTCTGGATCACGCCCTGGCTCATCAGCAAACCAGCGACGATCACCGACATCGGCAGCAGCACGTACAGCGTCACCCGCGTGATGTCGACCCAGAAGTTACCGATGGTCTTCGCCGTATGACGTGCGAAACCGCGGATCAGCGCGATCACCACGACGATGCCGGTGGAGGCGGACAGGAAGTTCTGCACCGTCAGGCCAAGCATCTGCGTCAGATAGCCAGCGGTCTGCTCAGGCGTGTAGTCCTGCCAGTTGGTGTTGGTGACGAAGCTGACAGCCGTATTGAAGGCACCGTCCACCGACATCGGACCGAAGGCTTGCGGGTTGCCCGGCAGCCAGCCTTGAACACGCAACAGGAGGTACAGGACCAGCACGCCGAGCACGTTGAACGCGACCGTGGCGATGGCGTAATGCTTCCAGCTCATTTCCGTCGACGAGTCGACTCCCGCGATACGGTACAGCACACGCTCGAGCGGACCGCCGAAGCGGACCACGCGAGAGGTGCCGTCCATCACGCGCGTCAGATAGCCGGCAACGGGCACTGCGGCCGCGAGCAGCACGACCAGAAAAATGACCGTTTGCAGGACATTGTTGGAGTTCATTCAATGTCCTCCGCGCGCAGCAGCGCATAGACGAGGTAAGCGAACAGCAGCGCAGTAGCAGCGCCTGATAGCCACAGAATCCAGGTCATGAGCGTGCTCCCTGGCCGCGCCGGAACTGCATCAACTTCTCGCAACCGGCAATCAAAGCAAAGGTCAGCGCTGCAAACAGCACCATCCCCCCGACGTACAGCACATCCATTTGTGTTCTCCATTAGCGGACTTTGGATGGGTAGAACGTTATGCCGATCCGCGTAAAGGCCTGGTCAAAGATGGCAGGGGCGGTATAAAAAGCGCGTAAACAAAACAGGCCGCTCCACTGGGCATGGAACGGTCTGAGGCCCATGAGGCCTGGCTTTGCAGGGAAAGGCAACGCTCGCGCGGGCTGCGGTGCGGTGCGGCGCGGAATTTTTATGGCGTCGCTATTGCGCCTTGATGGCAGCAGGCAGCGCGCCGGCGACTTGCCGGGCGCTGCCTGCCGGGTGCTGCCTGCTCCCGCGTGGCGATGTGGCCACGCGCCCAGGCATTGACGCGCTTACGGCAGCAGAATCGTCGAGCCCGTGGTGCGGCGTCCTTCGAGATCGGCGTGAGCCCTGCCCACATCCGCCAACGCGTAGCGCTGATTGATGCTCGTCTTCACCTTGCCCGACACCAGCACGTCGAACAACTCCGAGGACATCGCCTCGTAGTCGCTGCGTTTGGCGATATAGGTAAAGAGTGTGGGGCGCGTGAAGAACAGCGAACCGCGTCCGGCGAACTCCGACGAATCGATCGGCGGCAACGGTCCCGACGCATTGCCGAAGCTCACGAACATGCCGAGCGGAGCGAGGCAGTCGAGCGAGCCCGTAAACGTGTCTTTACCGATCGAGTCGTACACCACCGGCACACCCGCGCCATTGGTGATCTCGCGCACGCGCCTGGTGAAGTTTTCGCGCGTATAAACGATCGGATGGTCGCAGCCGTGGGCTTTGGCGATTTCGGCTTTCTCGTCTGAGCCAACCGTGCCGATCACCGTTGCGCCGAGCGCCTTCGCCCATTGGCAAGCCAGCAGACCGACGCCGCCGGCTGCGGCCTGAATCAGAATCGTCTCGCCGGCCTTCACGGGATAGGTACGGCGCAGCAGGTACTGCGCGGTCAGCCCTTGCAGCATGACGGAGGCCGCCTGCTCGTCGCTCAGCGCGTCCGGCACCTTGATCACCTGGGCCGCCGGCAACACACGCTCCTGGATGTATGCCCCAGGCGGACGCGCCACGTATGCCACGCGATCGCCCACTTTGAAAGCGGTCACACCCGCGCCGACCGCGGTGACTTCACCCGCCGCCTCCATACCGATGCCACCCGGCAACGGCAGCGGGTACAAGCCCGTGCGGAAATACACGTCGATATAGTTCAGCCCAACCGCGTTCTGTTTGATGCGGATCTCGCCCGCACCCGGCTCGCCCACATCGACGTCGACCCATTTCATCACCTCCGGGCCGCCGGTTTTGTCGAATCGGATTGCTTTGACCATCATGTCTCCCTGGTGGGTGGTTTCGTTCGATCGTAAAGCACCACGGCGTTGCTCTAGATCTGCTGCGTGAGACGCAAGGTCAGCACGTCGAGAATCATTCGCGCGGTCGAAATGTTGGTGGCGCACGGGATGTTGTGAACGTCGCAGGCGCGCACCAGCGCGTTGATGTCCGGTTCGTGCGGCTGCGACGTCATCGGGTCGCGCAGGAAAATCACCATGTCCACCCGCCCTTCCGCGAGTTGCGCGCCGATCTGCAGGTCGCCGCCATGCGGGCCTGACAACATGCGCTCGACCGTGAGGCCATGCGTGTCGCCGATGCGCGTGCCAGTCGTGCCGGTCGCGACAATCTCGCAGCGCCTGAGCGTGTCGACGTATTCACCGGCCAGTTTGACGATGTCGTCTTTCTTGTGATCGTGCGCGATCAGCGCAATGCGGGTGGTCATGACGTAAGACTCCTGAAACCGCTGTGATTGTCGTTGTTGTAGTGATGATGATGCCGGTGCTTCGACACGTGCCCGCTCAGAACGTACCGGGGTAAGCGCCGCCGTCGACCAGCCAGTTCTGGCCGGTGATGTAGCCGGCATGCACGCTGCACAGGAACGCACAGGCGCGGCCGAATTCATCGCGATTGCCGAAACGGCCGGCGGGGATCGTCTTCATGCGCTGCGCGCGCGCATCGTCGACGGAAATGTTTTGCGCCTTGGCTTGCGCCGCGAAGGTGGTGGCGATGCGGTCGGTGTCGAACAGCCCCGGCAACAGGTTGTTGATCGTCACGCCCGTGGCGGCCACCTTGCTGCGTGCAAGTCCCGCGACGAAGCCGGTCAGCCCCGAGCGCGCACCGTTGGACAGGCCAAGCACGTCGATCGGCGCCTTGACCGCCGAGCTCGTGATGTTGACGATGCGCCCATAGCCGCGCTCGCTCATCCCGTCGATGGTCGCGCGGATTAGCTCGATCGGCGTCAGCATGTTGCTCTCCAGCGCGCGAATCCAGTCTTCGTGCGTGAAATTGCGAAAATCGCCCGGCGGCGGCCCGCCGGCGTTGTTGACCAGAATGTCCGGCTGCGGACAGGCGGCGAGCGCCGCGGCGCGCCCTTCGGGCGTAGTGATGTCGCATGCCACTGTTTTCACTTCGACGCCGCTCTGCTTGCGAATCTCGGCGGCGGTCGCCTCCAGCGTTTCCGCCGTACGGGCGACGATCGTCAGGTTGACGCCTTCGGCTGCCAGCGCTTCCGCGCAGCCGCGCCCCAGTCCCTTGCTAGCCGCGCAAACCAGCGCGGTGCGTCCTGCGATTCCCATGTCCATGTGTGTGTCCTCGTGACGTAGTCGTGGCGCGGGGGTGGCCCCGCGGTTGTCCAATCGTTGCAAAGTCTCCCCCGATTCTAGAAGAATCGGTGCCCGACTGCGCCGGGCCACTGCAATCTCCGGTATCTTCCGGCGCCACTCTTTCGGTAAACTTGCGCCGTGGCGCGTCCGCCAGCCCGTTTCAGGCCTTGCGGACCGCCGAACCGATCCCTTTAGCCGCCGCTTGCGCCCCCGCCATGACTCAGGACAGCCGTTTTCCCAATCTTTTCATCCTCGATCACCCGTTGATCCAGCACAAGCTGTCGCATATGCGCGACCGGGACACCTCGACCCGCACGTTCCGCGAACTGCTGCGCGAGATCACCCTGCTGATGGGCTACGAAATCACCCGCAACCTGCCGATGACCACGCGCCGCCTCACCACGCCGCTGGTGGAAATCGACGCGCCGGTGATCGCCGGCAAGAAACTGGCGATCGTGCCGGTGCTGCGGGCCGGCATCGGCATGTCGGACGGCCTGCTGGAGCTGGTGCCGTCGGCGCGTGTGGGCCACATCGGCGTGTATCGTGCCGAGGACCATCGCCCGGTCGAGTATCTGGTGCGCCTGCCGGATCTGGAAGACCGTGTGTTCATTCTGTGCGATCCGATGGTCGCGACCGGTTATTCGGCCGTGCACGCGGTGGACGTGCTCAAGCGCCGCAACGTGGCCGCCGAGAACATCATGTTCCTCGCGCTGGTGGCGGCCCCGGAAGGCGTGCAGGTGTTCCAGGACGCGCATCCGGACGTCAAGCTGTATGTGGCGTCGCTCGATTCGCACCTGAACGAGCACGCGTACATCGTGCCGGGTCTCGGCGACGCCGGCGACCGCCTGTTCGGCACGAAAAACTGACAGCCGGCTGAGGAAACCGGCGGCGGCGCGCGCAACACGCCGCCAGCCGGTTTCGCACTACGCCGGTACAATCGATGTCCGCCTGAGAGACTGGGCATGCCATGCGTGGCCGGACACGGCACACTGCGCCCACTTTCGCTTCAATCCCCCGCTGCCGCGCCTGCGCGCCGTGATAAAATTCGAATCCGCTCAAAGAGCGGCTCGACTTGCACTGCCACGCGGTGCATCACGCCTTCACGCCGGATCTGCCGGGACCGGCGCACCTGGGGCGCCGCTGAGCCGCCCGCTGACCGTCCTGCCCCGCCCCAACCGCGCTGCCGACCTTTGGTCCCGCTAGCCGGGTCTGGCCGGGCGCGATCAAGCTGAGGAAAGCCTGACACCGGGCGGTCCGGCGCCGAGCGGTTTGACATCGAGGCGCAAGGTCGCAATCAGCAGCGCCGCGCGCCCGACATCGCAACGACAATTGCACTATGCGTGCGCCCCAATGGCGCGCGCGATGGAGAAAAGTATGGCGGGTCATTCGAAATGGGCCAACATCAAGCATAAGAAGGCAGCGGCAGACGCCAAGCGCGGCAAGGTCTGGACGCGGCTCATCAAGGAAATTCAGGTGGCAGCCCGCATGGGCGGCGGTGACATCGACTCGAACCCCCGTCTGCGGCTCGCCGTCGAAAAGGCGTACGACGCCAACATGCCGAAAGATAACGTCAACCGTGCGATCCAGCGCGGTGTGGGCGGTGTCGATGGCGCAAACTACGAAGAAATCCGCTACGAAGGCTACGGCATCGGCGGCGCGGCGGTGATCGTCGACACGATGACCGACAACCGCACCCGTACGGTGGCGGACGTGCGTCACGCGTTCTCGAAGAACGGCGGCAACATGGGCACGGACGGCTCGGTGTCGTTCATGTTCGATCACGTCGGCCAGTTCCTGTTCGCGCCCGGCACGCCTGAAGACAAGCTGATGGAAGCCGCGCTCGAAGCCGGCGCTGACGACGTCGTCACGAACGAAGACGGAAGTATCGAAGTGCTGTGCCCGCCGAACGATTTCCCGAAGGTGAAGGCCGCGCTTGAAGCTGCGGGCTTCAAGGCCGAAGTGGCCGAGGTGACGATGAAACCTCAGACGGAAGTCGAATTCACGGGCGACGACGCCGTGAAAATGCAGAAGCTGCTCGACGCGCTGGAAAATCTGGACGACGTGCAGGAAGTCTATACAAACGCCGCGATCGCCGACGAATGAGCGTGCCCCGGCGGCGCCTCGCGCGTGGATCGGCATCGAACCACGCGCCCGCGCCGCCGGCTGGCCCTTTGGGTTGGCCCTCGCGTTGCTGCTGAACGGGCGTTGGTCGGATATTGGTTTGGACCCTTGCGCACCGTCTCCACCCGGGTTCGCTATGTGCCCTGCGCCGCTGTCTGGCTGCGGGCCCATTGCAAACCTCGCTGTTATTCCACGGCTGAGCGTGCCGCTTCAGCCGTTTATGGTTTTTAAGTCTCGGGGATTCACATGAAGTTACTCGTCGTCGGTTCCGGCGGTCGCGAACATGCGCTCGCATGGAAGCTCGCGCAATCGCCGCGGGTCCAACTCGTCTACGTTGCTCCCGGCAACGGCGGCACCGCCCAGGACGAGCGTCTGCGCAACATCGACATCACCGATGCGGCCGAACTTGCCGATTTCGTCGAAAAAGAGCAGATCGCCTTCACGCTGGTCGGACCGGAAGGGCCGCTCGCCGCCGGTATCGTCAATCTGTTCCGCTCGCGCGGCCTGAAGATTTTCGGACCGAGCAAGGAAGCCGCGCAGCTCGAAAGCTCGAAAGATTTTGCCAAGGCGTTCATGAAGCGCCACGCGATCCCGACCGCCGAATACGAAACCTTCGCCGACGTCGCCGCCGCGCATGCGTATCTGGACGCGAAGGGCGCGCCGATCGTGATCAAGGCCGACGGCCTCGCCGCCGGCAAGGGCGTGGTCGTTGCGCAAACGCTGGAAGAAGCGCACGCCGCGGTCGACATGATGCTGTCGGACAACAAGCTGGGCGATGCCGGCGCGCGTGTCGTGATCGAGGAATTCCTCGCCGGCGAAGAAGCCAGCTTCATCGTAATGGTGGACGGCAAGCATGTATTGGCGCTCGCCTCGAGCCAGGACCACAAGCGTCTGCTCGACGGCGATCAGGGTCCGAACACCGGTGGCATGGGCGCCTACTCGCCCGCGCCGATCGTCACGCCGCAACTGCATGCACGCGTGATGCGCGAAATCATCCAGCCGACCGTGCGTGGCATGGAGAAAGAAGGCATCCGCTTCACCGGTTTTCTGTACGCCGGCCTGATGATCGACGCGCAAGGCAACCCGAAGACGCTCGAATTCAACTGCCGCATGGGCGACCCGGAGACGCAGCCGATCATGGCGCGTCTGAAAGGCGACTTTTCGAAGGTAGTCGAGCAGGCAATCGCCGGTACGCTCGATACAGTCGAACTCGAATGGGACCGCCGTACCGCACTTGGTGTCGTGCTCGCCGCGTACAACTATCCGGACACGCCTCGCAAGGGTGACCGGATCGGCGATATCCCGGCCGAAGCCGCGGACTCGGTCACCTTCCACGCCGGCACCACGTTGACTGACGGCAAGCTGACCACCTCGGGCGGCCGCGTGTTGTGTGTGGTTGGTCTGGCGGATTCGGTGCGCAGCGCGCAATCGGTCGCGTACGAGACGATCAACCAGATCTCGTTCGACGGCATGCAATATCGCCGCGACATCGGCTACCGTGCATTGAACCGCAAGCACGACGTCAAGACCGAAGGCAAGCACTAAGCCCGCCCCACTCGCCCGCGTGCAGCGCCAACGGCGCTACACTGCGGGTTTTCGCGGCCGTTGCAGCGCCCACCGTCTCAGGTGGGCTCATCCGGGTTTCATTAACATTTCACCCGGCGCGAGCGACCGTACTGCCGCGCCTTCGCAGGAGTAGAACCACCCTGACGAAGGCCCGGCCGTCGCCCTTCACGAAGAACCCGCGGCACGGTGAGCGTGCCGCCCTCAGCATCTGCATTCATGACCGATTCGAGCTATGACGCACAGGCCGTGCGCAGCTGGCTGCAAGGCCTGCAAACGCAAATCGCGGACACGCTCGGCGCGTTCGACGGTAAGCCGTTCGCGACCGACGCATGGCAGCGCGCTCCCGGCGAAAAGCTGCGCGGCGGCGGTTGCACGCGGATTCTGGAAGGCGGCAACTTCTTCGAACGGGCCGGCATCGGCTTTTCGGACGTAGCGGGCGACGCGTTGCCGGGTTCGGCGAGCGCCGCGCGCCCGCAACTGGCCGGACGTGGTTTCGAGGCAATGGGCGTCTCGCTCGTGCTGCACCCGCACAATCCGCACTGCCCGACCGTGCATATGAACGTGCGTCTGCTGATCGCGACCAAGGCCGGCGAAGAGCCGGTGTTCTGGTTCGGCGGCGGCATGGATCTGACGCCGTATTACGGTTACGAGGAAGACGCGCAGCATTTCCATCGTGTGTGCCGCGACGCACTGCAGCCTTACGGCGCGGACCTCTACCCGAGTTTCAAGCGCTGGTGCGACGAGTATTTCTTCCTCAAGCACCGCAACGAACCGCGCGGCATTGGCGGGATTTTCTTCGACGATTTCTCGGCGCCCGGCTTCGATCAATCGTTCGCGATGCTGAAAAGCGTCGGCGAAGGATTCCTCAAAGCGTATATGCCGATCATCGAAAAGCGCCGCAACATTCCGTACGGCGAAGCCGAGCGGGACTTTCAGGCATACCGGCGCGGCCGCTACGTCGAGTTCAATCTGGTCTTCGACCGTGGCACACTGTTTGGGCTGCAGAGCGGCGGACGTACCGAATCGATTCTGATGTCGATGCCGCCTGTGGTGAACTGGCGCTACAACTGGCAGCCCGAACCGGGCACGCCGGAAGCGCGTCTTTATAGCGATTTTCTCGTGCCGCGCGAATGGGTGTGAGGCGTTAAGCCCGCACCACACTGCACGTGACCACGACAAAGGATCTTCACCTGAAGCCGAACGCTCATCCTGTCGCCCTGCCTCGCCGAATCGGACTGCTCGGCGGCACTTTCGATCCGATCCACAACGGCCACCTCGCGCTCGCGCGGCGTTTCGCCGAGGTGCTGAACCTGACCGAACTGGTGCTGCTGCCAGCCGGCCAGCCATGGCAGAAAACGGACGTGTCAGCCGCTGAACACCGGTTGGCCATGACCCGCGCCGCCGCCGGCGCGTTGGTGCTGCCGGGCGTAACCGTGCGGGTGGCGACCGACGAAATCGAGCACGAGGGTCCGACCTACACCGTCAACACGCTGCAGGTGTGGCGAGAACGCGAAGGTCAGGATGCGTCGATTGCGCTTCTGATCGGCGCGGATCAACTGGTGCATCTCGACACATGGCGCGACTGGCGGCGCCTGTTCGACTTCGCTCACATCTGCGCGGCCACGCGCCCCGGTTTCGACCTTGCGTCGATTCCGCCCGTGGTCGCGAAAGAAATCGACGCGCGCCGTGCCCGCGCCGACGTTCTGCAAGCTACGCCCTGCGGCCACTTGCTGATCGACACGACGCTTGCGTTCAACGTCGCGGCCACCGACATTCGCGCGCATCTGCGCGAACAGGTGACCCAACGGCTTGCCCTCGCGGGCGGCGAACAGCAAGACAAGAGCCAGGCCCGGGCCGCAAGCCATGTCCCCACTGCGGTGTGGGACTATATTCTTCAACATCATCTGTACCACCGGTAACCCCATGGATATTCGCAAACTGCAACGCGTGATCGTCGACGCCCTCGAAGACGTCAAAGCGCAAGACATCAAGGTGTTCAACACCAGCCACCTGACCGCGCTGTTCGATCGCGTGATCGTCGCCTCCGGCACCTCGAACCGCCAGACCAAGGCGCTCGCTTCGAGCGTGCGCGAGAGCGTCAAGGAAAACGGCGGCGACATCATCAGCACCGAAGGCGAGGACATCGGCGAATGGGTGCTGGTCGATTGCGGCGACGCGATCGTGCACATCCTGCAACCGGCGCTGCGCCAGTACTACAACCTCGAAGAAATCTGGGGCGACAAGCCGGTGCGCATCAAGCTCTCGACGCCGGATCCGTTCGGCGGCGCGCGCTCGAGCGAACCCGACGACGAGGACGAAGAAGACGAAGCGCCGGCTGCCAAAAAGCCGGCACGCAAGACGCCGGCACGCCGCAAGTAAACACCTGGCCGGCAAACCGCTTACGTCTGCAACGCATCGCCCGCGCTTAGATCCGCGATACCACTCTTGATGAAACTGCACATCCTCGCCGTCGGCCACAAGATGCCTGACTGGATCGCCACCGGCTTCGACGAGTACGCGAAACGCATGCCGCCCGAGCTGCGCATCGAGTTGCGCGAAATCAAGCCCGAGCAGCGTTCGTCGGGGCGGCCGGCCGAAAGCGTGATGGCGGCCGAGCGGCAGAAAATCGAAGCCGCGTTGCCGAAGAACGCGCGCATTGTCGCGCTCGATGAACGCGGCAAGGATTGGACCACGATGCAGCTCGCCGGCGCCCTGCCCGGCTGGCAGCAGGACGGCCGCGACGTGGCGTTTCTGATTGGCGGCGCCGACGGGCTCGATCCCGATCTGAAAGCGCGCGCCGATATGTTGTTGCGTGTTTCCAGCCTGACGCTGCCGCATGCCATGGTCCGCGTGCTGCTCGCCGAACAGCTTTACCGCGCGTGGACCATCACGCAAAATCACCCCTATCACCGCGCGTGAGCGGACGAGGCTGCGAACAGATCGCGTGTTTTGGGTCTCGTTGCGCATTGCCGCCACCTGCCTCATCGAGACCTGTTCATGCCAACGCCCGCCGCTTCGCTGCATCCGTTCGTCTACCTCGCTTCCCAGAGTCCACGCCGTCAAGAACTGTTGCAACAACTCGGCGTGCGTTTCGAATTGCTCCTGCCGCGTCCCGATGAAGATGCCGAAGCGCTCGAAGCCGAGTTGCCCGGCGAGCGCGCGCGCGACTACGTGCAGCGCGTGTGCATCGCCAAGGCGCACGCTGCGCGCGCGCGTCTCGTGGCAGGTGGGCATGCCGCACGGCCGATCCTGGTTGCCGACACAACCGTCACGATCGACGATGCGATCCTCGGCAAGCCCGTCGACGCCGACGATGCCGTCGCGATGCTCACGCGCCTCGCGGGCCGCGATCACGAAGTGCTGACGGCCGTCGTGGTGGTCGACCCGGAAGGCACGCTGCTGCCCGCTGCGCTATCGGTATCGAAGGTGCGTTTTGCTGCACTGCAAGCGGACGCCGTGCGCCGCTACGCTGCAAGCGGCGAACCGCTCGGCAAGGCGGGTGCATATGGTGTGCAGGGACGCGCCGCGGAGTTTATCGAGCATATCGACGGGTCCTATTCAGGTATCATGGGTTTGCCGCTTTTTGAAACCGCTGCCCTTCTGCGCGCAGCGCGCATCGACTTCTAAAATAACATCATGAATGAAGAAATCCTGATCAATGTCACGCCGCAGGAAACGCGCGTCGCGCTCGTCCAGCAAGGCGCCGTCCAGGAACTTCACGTCGAACGAACGCTGTCGCGGGGACGCGTCGGCAATGTCTATCTCGGCAAAGTCGTCCGCGTGTTGCCGGGCATGCAATCCGCCTTCATCGACATCGGCCTGGAACGCGCCGCATTCCTGCACGTAGCGGATATCTGGCATCCGCGCATTGCGGGCGAACCGCAGCATCAGACGCCGCATCAGCCGATCGAGAAGATCGTCTTCGAAGGTCAGACGCTGATGGTGCAGGTCGTGAAGGATCCGATCGGCACCAAGGGCGCAAGGCTGTCCACGCAAGTGAGTATCGCCGGGCGCACGCTCGTGTATCTGCCACAGGAGCCGCACATCGGCATCTCGCAGAAGATCGAAAGCGAAGCCGAACGCGAAGCCGTGCGTGCGCGTTTGACCGCCGTGCTGCCCGCCGATGAAAAAGGCGGCTACATCGTACGCACCATCGCTGAAGATGCGACCAGCGAAGAGTTGGCCGGAGACGTCGCGTATCTGCGCAAGACATGGGCGACGATCATCTCGCAAGGTCAGCGCATGCCGCCTACCAGCCTGCTGTATCAGGACCTGAATCTCTCGCAACGTGTGCTGCGCGATTTCGTGAATGACGAAACCTCGCGCATCCAGGTCGACTCGCGCGAGACCTATCAGATGCTCGCCGACTTCGCGGCCGAGTTCACGCCGGCGGTGTCGTCGAAGCTGCATCACTACACCGGCGAGCGGCCGCTCTTCGATCTGTACAACATCGAGGCGGAGATTCAGCGCGCATTGTCGCGTCGCGTGGATCTGAAGTCGGGCGGGTATCTGGTGATCGACCAGACCGAGGCGATGACGACGATCGACGTGAACACCGGCGGCTACGTTGGCGCGCGCAACTTCGACGATACGATCTTCAAGACCAACCTCGAAGCCGCGCACACGATCGCGCGGCAATTGCGGCTGCGCAATCTGGGCGGCGTGATCATCATCGACTTCATCGATATGGAGAATGTCGAGCATCGCGATCAGGTGCTCGGCGAGTTGAAGAAGGCGCTGTCGCGCGATCGCACGCGCGTGACCGTCAATGGTTTCTCGCAGCTTGGACTCGTGGAGATGACGCGCAAGCGCACGCGCGAGTCGTTGGCGCATGTGTTGTGCGAGCCTTGCCCGGTGTGCCTGGGCAAGGGGCAGGTCAAGACGCCGCGTACGGTATGTTATGACGTGCTGCGCGAGATTCTGCGCGAGTCGCGGCAGTTCAATCCGCGCGAGTTCCGCGTGGTGGCGTCGCAGCAGGTGATCGATCTGTTTCTTGAGGAAGAGTCGCAGCATCTGGCGATGCTGATGGATTTCATCGGCAAGCCGGTGTCGTTGCAGGTGGAGTCGAATTTGAGCCAGGAGCAGTACGATATCGTGTTGATGTGAAGATAAACACAATTACAAATCAACAACTTATTTTCAATACATTCGAATCCATCATCTCCAGCTACCCATCCAGCTACCAATTTGAGGCGCGCGCGTCGCCCGTCTCGACACGCAAAATCGTAGGGAAATGAATCGAGATGGCCCGTTTTGGGTCTTATGCACACCTCGTCGGTGGACGGCGTCGGCCAAAAATGGGACAGCCAACCCAGTGCTCTAGATCGTCAACAATCAACCGTATCGGGCCTTCTAAAGGCATTCGGTTTTGCGCGTGTCGCTATGAGATCCAGAAATTCACCAAATTGGCAGGTCGTGCCCGAAGATGAATGGACGATCGATGCGTCGATCGGATCGTCCCGGAGGATCGCACTCCTGGATGGTCGCGGGTTCGATCGGATATTGTCGGACGTTCTCGGGTCGCTGGAGATTGTTAGCATCAGGTACAAGCCAATGGAGAACGGCGAGCCCGAAAAGCGCGCCGTTGTCACAATTCGCACCTGCCCAGAGGCTGTAGACCAGTTTCACAACTCATCGAGTGGCTATCGTGCGCAATTCTATGTAGCGCCTGCGCTAGGCGAAAATGCAAACCGTAACGCCGTCGAGGCTTTGTCCGAGCGAGTCCTCGTGCTCGCCAGAAACAGTGAGCTGCTTTCCAAAGCCTTAAAGAATCCCGTAGCGACTTCGCTGTCACAACCCCAGGCAAAGGTATGGATTCACCAAGGCAGTTGGTTTCGCCAGCGACGTCGAGTGGACCGTGTCTTACGCGTCTATCGCTGGCAGCTCAATCTGACTTCGCCATGCAAACATGTCAGCAACCTTGCACTCTGGGCATCCCTTGCTCCTTCCACTGAAACACAAATTGTGCTGAAGGGTGGCTTTCTTTCGCCGAGTGGTGAGCCGATCCCCGAGAAAGGCAAGCCTCAAAACGACCGCTCGAACCAGCTTCATTCAACTGGGTTCACCTAAGAGCCCGTTTATCCGCGGTTCCCGCTGAGCCGAGCAAACCGCATAGTTTTTTGGAAACAGCTAGCCAATGGACGTCCGCTTTTCGATAATGTGCTGGTCGGTTACGGTCCGACGCTCGATGCGCGGTCTCCGAGTTACGAGCCCGGGACATCGAGCGGGGTACGGCCAGTTTCTGCCGCTCGCCTGAGCCATGCAGTGGTCACTCGGACGGCTGGTCCACCCCGGTATCCGCTGGATGCGACGCGCACTTGTCGGCCATCACTTGCGTTGAGTTGCGATCGTAGTGCCGGAATAGCTCAACCAACGAATGGCAATCTCTTCCAAATTAGGTTTATCGAAACCTGTGATCTTGCACATCGTAACGATCCGGTAGGACGCCGTGCCACGCTATAATGTAAGATCATTTGTTTCCCGGCGTTTACTAGGCGCATTCATCCCTTATCTCGGCCATAGAATTCTAACGGCTTGATCGGCTTGCCCGAAACGGCGCATTTCGATCGAGGAACGCCTTGCATATGTTGCGGGCTTCTACCAGGTAAAAATAAAAAATGATTCCGTTACCCGTTTTGTTTGAAGATACTCTCGGTAAATCGCCCGAGCTTCATGCGGCGGTACATAAGAATCTCGGGCTATTTGAACCTTGGCTAGAGCAGAGCGGAATGCCTTTCTTCCCAGGCTTCACTGATCACAGTCCACGTCACATCAGGGATGTGCTAGAGACTGCCGCGTCTCTTGTATCTGATCAAAGCCGCGATCTACTCAGCCCGGAGGATGTCGCCGTCCTTTGTATGTCGATACTACTTCATGATTGTGGTATGCACTTGACACAGGATGGTTTTCGCGCGCTCGTGGCTCGGACGGAGCCGGCGCTAATATCGGGCCTGCAAGATAGACCTTGGCAGCAGATCTGGAATGATTTTCTCGCTGAAGCGGGCCGGTTTGGGCAAGAAAAACTCGTCGCCATTTTTGGCGATGCTGATCCGCTCAATTTAGCCGAGTTTCGGATCGATGACTTATCCGAACGCGATTGTCTATTGGTTGGAGAATTTGTTCGTCGACACCATGCAAGGCTTGCTCACGAGATTGCGTTGCAAGGTGTCCCGAGGCAAAGCGGCGCACCACTCGAATTGGTAGGCCTTGACTCAGAAATGAGAGATCTTGCAGGTTTAATTGCTCGTAGTCACGGAATGTCGATCAGATCGACTTTTCCGTATATTGAAGGGCGATACAGCCTCGTCCCTGAATTTCGAAAGATTAAGACTCCGTATTTAATGGCAGTTCTTAGAATCGCCGATTATGTTCAGGTTCAGAGTGAGCGTGCGTTAAAGAGCTTATTGAGTGTTAAAGAACTCAGGAGTCCAGTATCTCGCCAAGAGTGGCGAAACCATTTCGCGGTACGCGACGTTTCTGCGATGCACGCCGACCCCGAGGTTCTGCATGTACATGCAGCACCGACTGATGTGCGAACCTATCTTAAGTTGGCCGCCCTTTTCAAGGACATTCAAAGAGAGCTCGACGAGTCATGGGCAACGATCGGCGAAGTTTACGGACGCCGCGGAAATCTGAGTGCCTTAGGCCTGAGTTGGCGGCGCATCCGGTCAAATCTGGACAAGCACGATCAGTTCGCCAAGACAGTGTCGTACATTCCGATTAAAGCCGGCTTTGAAGCATCAGGGCCGGATCTATTGAAGCTTTTGGTTGGTCCTCTCTACGACTACTCCTCCACGGTGGGAATTCGCGAGTTGGTTCAGAACGCCGTCGACGCATGCAGAGAACTCGCTGATCTCTCGGAGAAGGAGTCGAGAAACTTGCAAACTACGAGCGACTATGAAGTTCTGGTCGACTTTCAAGAATCCGACGACGGTACTGGTTGGATCACAGTGAGCGACCGAGGCGTTGGCATGACGCTAGAGACGGTCACAAAATACTTCCTTGTTGCAGGTGCTTCCTTTCGGAACAGCGATGTTTGGAAGCGGCAGCATATGGACGAAAGCGGGCGCTCACGCGTCCACCGCGGGGGAAGGTTTGGCGTCGGAGCGTTGGCTGCGTTTCTTCTCGGCGATGAAATCAAAGTTGAAACGCGGCATATCGATCGACAAGACGGCGAAGGCCTGGAGTTTAATGCGCGCATGGACGAGCCAATTGTTGAACTCAGGCGTTGCTCGTTGCCGCATGGGACAAGCATACGAATCTTGGTGACCGATCGCCGTGTTTTCGATGCACTTCGACCGTACGTGCCAGAGAGCATGGTTCAGGAGTTACGTACTGAAGAAGTGATCAATCTAAACGATTGGTCTGCGGTCGATTGGTTCGCGCAGGCTCATCCGCGAGTGAAGTACGTATGGAGCGGATTCGACAGTGACGAAGATCACCACTACCGAAAAAAACAGCGAGTAAAAGCAGAATATGTGTCATCGTCAAAAGCGGTAGTCCCATCTTTCGACGGACCTATTGGAGACTGGCATGCGCTGCCCGTGCCGGCCCCGTACTCAGCCATATTGTGGAAGTACACATTCAAACAGGACGATCCGTCGATTGATAGCCGAATTTCAACCTCGGAAGTTACGGTTAATGGCATTCGAGTCGAGAAAATAGGCACCGACAAGAACTGGTACGTAGATATTGCGGATGAGAGTAAAAAATTCGGCCCGCGGTACATTGTTAAGCGCCCCTCGATGGCGATTTTTGATCCCGCAGGAATATGTCCCATCAACCTGCAGAGAAGTGCCATTGCTTTCGACAAAATGGGCGTCGATGATTACCTCGGCAAGGATATTATTCTTCACTATTTTCAACTGCTCGCTGTCGAAGCAAGAGAATGCAAGACTGTGCTGGATTTTCAGAGGCTGTGTGTAAAGTTGGCCAAGCAGGAAACTGTTACCTATCACGGTTTTGTATCGCCAATCTGCGCGACGTCGCGAGGAATTACCCTAAATTCGCTTCCGTTACTGTCCGAGCTGGAGATCGAAAACCTAATCTTCGTCGACTCGGTGGACGAAGCAGCCGTTGCCACGCTTTCTGGTGTCCTTGGTGACGAAGATGCTCTGTTTTTCCGTCAGAAAGGCGGGGGTGTTGCAAACGATTTATCTTGGTTTCGTGGCTTTTTCGGCCCGAGTGCCGACTACATGTGGTACTCGTCTCAAGCTGGCTTTCCTCTTGTCTCACATCGAGGGGCGGTTTCGGTAATGCCTACAAAGAAATGGAAAGCTGCAAGCGAAAAGGGGAAGGTCAATCGACAGATATTAGAATCCTTGGAAAGCAAGGCACATCGGAAGGATTTTCAGCTGGTGGTGTCTGGAAATGCCAAGCAAGCTGAGCATGTAATTCCGCGGATTGATCGGCTTTTGGATGTTTTCGGAAAAAACTCAGAGGTTTCGATTTGGACAATTAGAGAGGAACAACAGCTTCCGGCCGAGCCTCCTCTCTTGGAGAAACTTTGGCTGTCGTCGGTGGGAAACGTAGTATGTAAATGAGGTCCGTCCGTTGCGGTCAAGGGCGGTGGATCCCGCGTATTGCGCGCCGGGAAGTGCTTTCCCAAAATCGAGTTTCGTTTGAGCCGGTGGGCAAGCCGACTAATGCGCCCCTGGAGATACGCGGGGAGCAGGACGAAGGGCTAGATCTGACCTAATTTGCTGGAATATAGGACGCTTCCAAGGTAGCCGACTGGGCTTAGATAGAGGTCATTTGTGGGTGTCGACTCCGGCGCTCTTACTTGAGCGCGATCGCAACGGCCAGGATTGCGGCAAAGCGCCGCTGAACTAGCTCACAAGCGACGACGAGTCGACGCCAGTAAAGGCAGATTGTCCGTTCAACCGTGGAGAACGGACGTTTCTATCGCGAGGGCGCGAATGACTGCGCGGGGTCGACAACGGTCGCCGGCTGAATCGCCAGTTCGTTGTTCGTGAATGCCGGCCTCGGCGAGAGCGTTGCGGATCGGGTTGATCTGGCGCGGGGTTCCCGGCACCTGACACACAAAGCCGGGCTCTTCATATTGCCTGGTACAGAGGCTGATCCATACCCGGATGGATGCGTAGGTCCAGCTTAATCTGCGGACAGGCTTTTAATACTCTTATCGGCTTGGCATCTTGCGACGGGAATCAAGTTCCCACTTAGCACCTTCGTGACTCTCATGCTTCGGCGGTTTGTCTCAACGGTGAGGCACCCGCAAGAGTCACCCCTGTCGGTATTCGGCATGTGCTCAATGCCCTCCGCCTCCTCGGAAATACTCGCGACCATCCAGGTACCATCACGATCCGTTCATCCCAAACTGGACGGCATCGCGTTTGAAATCCAGCCGCAGCGTTTCACGGCAGGACCGTCGCTCGAAATAGCTTCTGCGGCTACCGGCTCGACGGTCGAATGTAGCTTAGGGCTTGCTGGCGACAGTACGCCAGCCGATACGTCTTGCCCCACCGATTTCTTCGTATTACCAAGACGCGTTACAGTCTCGTCAGCCACATAATTGACACGCGGCACCATATACGGATTGACCTGCTCCGGCAGGTTGAATACTCTCGCTCGTTCGAGGTTGAGTGTCGCACGCACTACAACGTTGTCCGACCGGAAATAGTTCGCGTCCGTCGGCGGTACGGCACCCGGTTTCCTGTTGATGATCGTCGCGGATGCGACCTCAAATGCGAAGCAGTATTCAGCCTTATCGGCAGGAGACGCATCCAGGGTTCCATTGACGCCATCGACACCAGAACTACAGATTTTTGCGCTCGACACGAGCGCATCGCTTCCGCCCTTCCGGTAGGTCGCAATCGCATCTTTTACTGCCCTGTCGAGGTTCTTCTGATCGGCGAGTGCGGGCGATGCGACAGCGGCGAGCAGTGAGCCAATCGCGAAAATTTTCAGCATATTGTTCCCCGTAGTGTGTTTTTCTCAAGTATGCCGCGTCAGGTGTCGGTTTCATAGGACGAGGCCGATATGCCATCCGCCGTGATCTCTGCCAGTCGGCGATTGCGCAAGGCCGCCTGCGGGCCGCTCGCGTCTGCGTCGGGATTGCGTTCCGTCGGACGGCGCAACGGCACTGCCATGGGTCCTTTTTGCAGCAGCGCGAGAACTGCGCCCGTGTCGCTTCTAATGCTTCTAGGCTCGTTACAACGTGGCCCGGACCGAGCGGCTTGTCGGCAATCAGAAAGCCGCGATGGTCGTGCGGCAAGGTCTGACTCATGGGGCCACCCCAAGGCCCTCCGGATATCATTTGCGCGGCTTTCGGTGGAGCGCACGCTTCGCCTCGTCGCGCTGCTGCTTGATAGGCGCATCAGGGCGTATTTCGTAAGGCGGCTGTTCATCGGAAAGAGCTTCCAGATGCTCTGGCACGACGGCGCGGCCAGTCTTAAGGTCGGCAAGCGCCGACTCAATCGTACAGAACTGGCGCAGTTTGGCACGCAGCGGTTCGGCAGCGACAGCCATTTCCTCCATTGCGCGAAGCAGCGGCGCACCGCCCTGCACATCATCGAATCCAAAACGCTCACGCATGACGGTTAGCGCGGCATCGGCGCGTTCGACCTTGGCAAGCAGGTTCTCATACTCTCGCGCTAGCGGATATGAGCGGTCCGCGTGCCGCATCATTGCGTCCGCCAACGTTGCCGCAATGCCATGCGCCACCGATGCCATTTCGCGAAGAACAGCGCGCTCGCGCAGCACTTTCCCATCCGGCTCCATGAGCGGCGAAAGGCCGATCAAGTAGTCAACCGAAACGCCATAGGCGCGCGCCGCGCTGGTTAAAAACACCGTACCGTCCGGGACTGGGCGCTTTCGGGTCTCGATTAAACTTAACTGCGTCGAGTTCGCATAGCCCATCGCCTCCGCAGCCTGCACGGCGGTAAGGCCAGCCGTGATGCGCGCCCGGATCAAGTTGACACGAATGGTCTCTTCCTGATCGCGCGTATGGCGTACCGGATGCGCCTTGCGCACGTTGCGTTTGATCTCACTCATGAAATCGCCCCTCGCTCGCAGTCGGTTGTTCGGCCGCGAGCGCCGCTTCACGCCAGCGCTCGCGGCTGCTCCGCCGATGAATGGTCGCCGCCGCAACCGGAAACCGCTTGGCCAAAGCCTTTGCAGAAAGGCCGGTGATGTATAGCTCACGGACCTCGCGCCACTTTTTGGGGGTCATCCGGTTAATCATGCATAAATCCTTTGAATGTCGCGGCGGTCGATCGCGGTCAGGGTAGCGACCGTCACATTCACGCTGCACGAAATCAGCACGCCGTCACTGCTGCGCGGCCCGGTAATGGGATCGGAGATGGATTCGATGACCAGCGGTTCATAAGTCATGTCGCCATAGCGCAGGCCGATGATTTGTGGTGCCATGGAGGGGAACACCGTTTCGACGATGTTTCCTTTAGAGCCGTTCTCAACAGCGTTCGCCGTGACGCCATCCGCGGCGAGGTATTGCGGCACTGCCCATTGCTTGAGCATCGAGATAGGCGCTTTGACCTCTGTCACCGGGTCAATCAGCGCGCGAAAATGCAGCGTCATCGAGAGCTTGATTGGTGGCATGCCCTGAAAGACCTGCGTCGAGTTCAGCTTGGTGATGCCTGCGCGACCTTCTGCCGACGCGAGTGCAGCGCTGATCGAATCAGCAGCAGAAGTCGCACCGGTTTTCTCGCCCGCCGCCTGCACGAACGGAGACAGCGTGCCCGATTGCAGCATTGTCGAGATAGTTGGCGCTTTCGATTCCACCCCTGCGCCCTCAAACGGCGAATGCCAGTTCAGCGACATTTCGCTTTGCCCATCTGTGATCGGGCACCAGACTTCATAGCCGTCGTCGACCGTGAAATTGTCGGTCGACGAAATGTTCCGCAGGTCCGCGCTCTGCGTCCATCCGTTTGACGTGCGCTTGAGGGGATAGAACTTCGCGAGCAGGACCGTATTCAGGCCGGTCCAGTCCGATTTCAGCACACGCGTGCCGATAAGCTGTTGCCGTTTCTGCGCAGCGCGGGTGAACGGATAGCCGCCACCCAATGAACTGGTCAGACTGGAGGCGATGGAGTCGAAGATCGACATCACGCGCCTGCACTTACAGGGTTGGCAATAAATGCCGCTGCTCCGCACCGCAGGAGCGCGGAAAGCTGACGCTCCTGCTCGCGGCTCGCTTCGAGTGCGACAACCCATTCCGCGCGGTCGGCATCGGTCGGGCGTACGTCAAGCCGGGCGATTTCGTCCTCACTGAGACCCGCGTCGCGAAGTCGCTCGACCCACGCCAGCCTAGCGCCGGGAAACGCGGCGATGA
Source organism: Paraburkholderia sp. GAS348 (assembly GCF_050434205.1). Classification (NCBI taxonomy): domain Bacteria; kingdom Pseudomonadati; phylum Pseudomonadota; class Betaproteobacteria; order Burkholderiales; family Burkholderiaceae; genus Paraburkholderia; species Paraburkholderia sp. GAS348. The sequence continues at coordinate 7,579 of NZ_JBNPVT010000028.1, read as the reverse complement.
GCTCCTCAAACCTGCGAGCCTCCGTCTGAGCGTGCCACATCTGCTCGACGGCACGACGAATTGCCGGGCCAGCATTCGCCGAGAGGCGGGCAGCGTCGACGCGCTTCTCCCGCCGATCCGCGACGAGTTGTTCCCGGGTCGCACGCAGCTCGCGGGCGCGAGCTTCGAGTGCCTCCCGGACGCTCAGGCCTTCAGCTACAGAACGCCTCGCGGCAGACTCGATTTCGCCCTCGGGACCGAGTTCCCCAAGCAACGCAACGCGTTCGGCCTGAATGCGCTCAAGAATTCCGCCAATGCTACGGTCATTCGCAGCCATCCGCAGGGCGTTATCGAATGCAGCGGCGTCAACGCGGGCACGTTGGCTGAACGCCTCCAAGCGGGCGGCGTCTTGAAATTCCAAGGCTGGCGAACTAACACTCGCCGCGATGACCTTTTCACGCGCTGCGGGCGAAGCGTTGTGTTCGTTGCGCGGTTGGTGATGCGCTTTTGAGGCAGCGCGCGCCTTTCGGTTAAGAAGCATAGAAGCCTCGATGTGGAAAGGCTTCTATGCTGAACGAGCTTTACGAGCGGGCCGATTTTCGTTTTCCAATCGCGCCAGTCGCGCACGTTGTGCAAGTCTCGCTAGTCCCGCACTCTTGCTATGGGTGATGCATTCGAATATCCACGCGCGTGCGCGCGCACGTAGGCGTAAGAAAATTACCGTATGCTCTAATGCTAAAGTCCACCGGGAGAGCCGGTAGCCCCGTCGGCAGATGCCATTGACTTGTGGCTTGCGGACGTTCGCGGCAAGGATGCCGCTGAAGCCTCAGGTCGGCGGCGGTAACCGCCTCGCGCTCAGCCCTCTCTGGAATGGGGAAGCAGATGTCAAAAAGCCATAATCGGCGTCAACGAAAGAAGCTTCGCATCGGGGAGTTCCAAGAACTCGGATTCGAAGTGTCGGCGGCGATTCGCGCGCCGCTCGACGACCAGCAGTGCGATGCCTTCATCGATGCGCTCATTGAGGAGTGCATCGAGGCGAACGGCTTGGCATTCGGCGGAGGGGTCAATGCCCGCTTCAGCGGCTACATTACCTCAGCAGCTAAACGCAGTTCCGCCACCGAACGACATAGAGAGATCGTGAGTGAGTGGCTGAGAGGGAGACGCGAGGTCGCAGACGTGATCGTCGGCGGGCTGAACGACGCTTGGTACGGCCACGCGTCGTAGCACATCACATGTGGTCGCGGGCACGAAGGACCGGTCAGAAGCGGGTCACACCTTACTTCATGTCACCTTCGTCACGCAGGCTTTCGAAGATATCCATGATTTCCTTCTCGTGCGGATCGTCGCGCGTCATCAGCGACTGACGGCGGCACTCCTCGACAAAGCGTGGGCGGGCACGTTCAATCAGACGCAAATCGACCGCTAGCGCTTTCCAGATCGGGCCAGCATAGTCGACGTTCGAGCTCAGCGCGCTTAGTCGCGAAAGTGCGCGGAGGATGCCGCCGCTCTCAATCCACCCTTCAATCGCTTTTAAAGTGTTGGCGCGTGCTTGGGGGCTTGTGTCGCCTGCTGAGTGGCAACCGGGGCAATCAGGCACAGTTACGCGGTAAGACGTACCCCGCTGTTTGTCGATCGCAACAAAGTAACGAATTTGCGCTGGACGCGTCGCGGGCTTTCTCATAAGGGATGCTCCCTCATGTAAGCTCTCAGGGCGTCATTCATACGGGCCAACCAGCCCGGCCCGATGGCACGAAATGCATTCACGATATCGGCGTCCGTCGGTACACGACGGTTTGACGGCGGCACAACCGGCAGGTGCCGAATACGCGGGCGGATCCGTCGCATCCAAGGCGTTCGCAATCGATGGGCCTTTCGTGGAACGACATCCCGCGGACACCTCGGCGAACGTTTACTGTGGTCGCGCATAAGAACCTCTACTCATCATTGCTCGGATAGTACTTCGCGATTAGTGCATTGATATAAATGCGTATCGCCTCTTGCACTAGTCTCTGTTTCGACGTTTTGGGTCGGTTGTCGCATAGCCACTCCATCTTGAGATCGAGTTCTTCTGGAATCCCCGTCGAGAAAGGTGCTTTAATTTTGGGATTCGCGTTCGCCCATGGTGGGTCATCCGATGCGGTCCGCTCCACGTCCGGACTGGCTTTTGAAGCGGCCGGTCCATTTGTTATATGTTCGTTTTTCGGCATGGGTGCCGACTCGCCCAGAGTTGGGAACAAGGGTAGCGCCTCCGGGCCGACGCTGTCCTGCGAGCCAACCGAGTCTTTGCCTTTTTTCTTTCGCTTGCTAGCCATTTGACATACCGAAACAGAAAGGCGGTAGGTTAAAGAAGCAAATGAAAATTCGCAAGGCATTGTTTTTAATAGACATTTCCATATGCGATTCGTGACGCGGATAGAAGCGTCTATCGCCAGCCAATGCGGCAAGCGGTGACGCAAGTGCCGTCGCGCGCCGTCCCTAGCGGCGGGAAACGCGCCGCGAAATTGGTCCGGTCATTCGCGCGCGCGTGTGCGAAACAAAATTCTCGCCAGCGCATCAGCCGATAGGTTCGCCGTCCACGCTTTCGACCAGACGCCGCGCTAGTTCAGCGTGCCCGTGGGGGGTAAGCTGCACATATCGAATCGCCGCTGCGCCACGCGACACCGCGAAGCCCTGCGAGATGGCCCACGGCGTCGGTTGCCGTTTGCCGTTCGCGCCGCGAACCACCCAGCTTTGGCGCTCAAGCCATTCGAACAAGGCCGCGCTCTTCATTCCGATCGACGCGGCGACCGCTGTTACCGAGCGGCATCCATCGAACCGGTTGGCCGCTTCGCGTTCCGGCCTCCGATTCGCCTCGCGACTGCACGCGCTCTCAAGTGCGCGCTGTACTCGGCGGCGCACTTCCGCCTCTGGCTCCCCAGCCCGCCGAAGAGAGTCAGCAAGCAGTTCAGCCTGTCTTATCAGATCAGCGCGCATCGTTTTCCCCGTTCCAGATCTGCGAAATCGCGTATACGTACAGAATTCGCAACCAACGACACCAAACCACCAACTCGGCCCGCAAACCCAATGCTGGCCGGGGTTCTGATGTTGGTGGCGACATTGGTGGAGTGCGGATGCACAACCAACACGCGTCCCGTTTGCCGCCTCGTAGTCACCCCGTACCACCAATGCCACCAACCAACCACCAACAAGGAAAACCTTATTCCATAAGGGTTTGAGCGTTCTGTTGGTGGTTTAGTGGTGTTGGTGGCGCTTCCTTTGTGATATGCGGGTGAGCGCATGAACGGATATGCCCGATCGATCTTCATGGCGCCCCCCCCTCGCCCTTGCGCGCGCGCGCCCGGTACACCATCCCCGCGGGCTTCCCCGCGTTCACCGTGTACTGCCCGCGCTTCTCGTTACGGTCGAGCATCCCTGCCTCGTGAAGCACCCGACAGGCATGCCGCAGCTCGTAGCCCTTGATTACCTCGTCCTTGAACGCGCTCGGCAGCACCAGAAACACTGGATCGCCATCCACGTACCGTCGATATCCGAGAATGTCGTGAACATTCGGCTCGCTGGCTGGATCGATCGGAAGCAACACGAATCTCCCGTGCTCATTGGCTCGCAGGATGCCGTCTACCTGATCCAGCAACCTTTCGTTGTCCCGGTCGGCAGTGCCGAACGATTCGAGCCAGCGCGCCCAAGCGGACATCACCCATGTGCGCGCCTCGTCCCGCGTCCAGCCGGTCAATCCGCTCTCCGATGCCATCTCGGCTGCGGCCACCAGCACGCCCCATTTGCGTGTCGCGCGCCGGGCCGCAGGTGCCGCATCAGCGTGCTCCGCATCAATGGCGTCCAGCATTTCCCGTTGAGTGGCGCTCACCCATGTCCGAACCTCACCTTGATGGGCGGACAACCATTCGATAAAAGCAGGGCCAGCCGTGCCGTAGTTGCCCCGCGCGGCTTCGGTTAGCTCGGTTGAGAAGGCGTCGCCATCCTTCCGACCATGGATGCAATCGAAGGCGCGATATGCGCCCAAATCGGCGGGCACGTCGAGCAAGCGGATTTCCTGTCCGCCGCGTGGCGTCTGACCGCCTTCGGACAGGTATTGCGCCATGCCGACTTCGCCGGTCGAGACCATCGTTAGCCGCCATGAGCGCGACGCCACCACACCGCCATCCTTCGTGCCCTGAAGCCGCGAGACCCCGTTTAACATCTGGTAAATCTGTTGACCCATCTTGCGGGCATCACCCGCTCCGATCTCGTCCAGATACAGCAGGCCGTCATTGGCGTATTCCGCTGTCTTGGCGAGGCCGATGGACGTTCCATCCCACGTATGCATCACGTCGGTGGGGCAGCCCCACACGCTGGCAGCACAATCGCCTGCCGTGCTCTTGCCGCTAGATGTGCGCGCGTGAAGGTGAAGCCCGATGCCGTCGCGCGCGCCGATTAGCGAGAGCAACGGCCCCGCGAACGAGCAGGCAATTGCAGCCGCAACAAGCGGGTTTTCGCGAGCCATCGTCCCCACGGTGTTGCGCCACGTCTGAAGCGAACCGGCAGGCGTATAGGCCGATTCCTTCGGAGTGCCGCCGTTGTAGAAAATCTGGCGCGTCGGCGTGCCAATCAGGTCGCCGTTCGGCAGCACATAGGCTCCGTGTTGCCATCCTGCCATCGTGACGATCTCGTGCCAGACCGTGCCTCCTTCTTTTTGCAGGTAGTACGCGAGCCTGTGGCGGGCGGCAGGCTGGGTCGCGACGGCCAACCCGCGATTGCGCATAGCCGCCCAGCCTTCGCGCTCGCCAATGTCCGCGCTCGGCATTGCCAGCCGGATGGGCTCACCGTTGCCCTGCCGTCGCCATTCCAGCAAGCGGTATTGCCGCCCGGCATCATCGCGACCGCTACCCAGCACCGCCATTTCATCGCACAGCCACACGGGCGCGGTGTACGTGACTTCGCCGGTTTCCTTGTCGATCCGGGTATCTATGAAACACAGTCCGCCGTTGATGACCGCGTAGTGCGAATCCTTCGCCCCGCTCGCCAGAGTGTCATTGCTGGCTGGGTGCGTCACCGCATCGGTGGTCTGCCCCGACCCATCCGCCAGCGTCGCCTCTATTGCCTCCTTTACAGCGTCCGCGCCGCGCGCTACGTGCATGTCGTTGAAATCGGTTTGATTCGACTGGCGGTCCGCATCGAAGGCAGGTACGGCCAGCCGCACACCAAGCGCCCGCGCGGCCTGCACGGCGGTTTCGTGCGGCTCTCCGCTCTCCTTGTCGAGGTCGGCGAGCACCACCAGCCTGGCGTCTGGGTAACGCTCACGCATTGCCTTCACCGCCGCTTCCATCTGGCCCACTGAGAGTGATGCAGTGGCCGGATAACCCGTGCATTGCGTAGCGGATAGGGCGGTTGCGATGCCCTCGGCGACCAGCACTACGCCGGGGGCGTCTGGCATCTCCTGCGCGGCCCAATAGCCGCCAGCCTTCGCGCCGCCAGCAAGGGCGGACTTCCGCCCGTTGTCGTCAATCATTTCGAGCGTGGACCGCTTGCCGCTCACCTCTACGAGCGCAATCAGGATGCGCCCGGTCAGCAGATCACCGCCGCGCTTCGGCTGATACCTGATCAGCGCAGCCAGCTTGCGCGCGTCGATCTCGCGCAGCGTGTCCGAGGGCCGGACGCCCTTGCGCGCCAAGTACGGATGGTCCGCGCTGGTAGGTGATGCCGCGCGCCACACGGTTTCGGCAAGCCCCGCCGCCGCGAGAGCGCGCGTCTCGCGCTTCTGCGCATCCTTCGCGGCGCGCTGCTCGCGCTCGGCGAGGCGGCGTGCAAGCCGATGAGGATCGGTCGTGACTGCGCTTGTGCCGCGCGTATCGAAGCCGTACTGGTGCGCGATGTAGAACAGGGACGCGGCATGAACCGCATGCATCTTCTGCGCAGATTTCCATGTGCTGCGCGCCTCAGCCTCCCGGTAGCTCGTATCGCCCTTGCTCCATTCGGCGAACAGATCGAATCCGTCCTCGCCAAGGGCGTCGTAAAGCGATGCAGCGACCTTCACCCACTCTTCGCGCGGCAGATTGGCGGGAATGCAGGCAAGCGCCCCCTCGATGCGGCCTTCATCGATCTGCGCAGTCATGCATCACCTCTTGAGGACTGCTCAGCACTACAGATACGCCGAGACTCAGAGTGTTCATGCGTGTAATCGTGCTCGGCGATCGATTCGAGCCGGTCGCCGAGAAGCGCGGCGGCCGATTGCGCGAGGGCCAGCAAATGGTCTACGTCACCACTCGCAACGTTAGCGGGCTCACCAAGCTCACACTGAACCGCCGCCACGCGCGCGGCGCGTATCACTGCCTCAGTGCCGCGAGCGACGGAGTGTGTGTGCTCCAGCAAACTCACGACGTAAGGGGGCAGATCGTTCGCGTCGAGTTGTAAAACCAGCGAATCACGCATTGCTGACCTCGGTGCGGGCGATTTCGACTACGCGGCGCAGCGCGTCACCAGCCACATCGAGCGCATCCTGATAGGTCGGTGCGAGCGCGGCGGCTCGCAGGGCGTCGGCAGCGATGAATTGGATAGAGGTGGACTCGGTAGATATGGATGTGCGCGAACGCGCACTATGGGCGATGGTCGCCATAGCGGATGCTCCTACGTGAGACTGAAAAGCCACCGCCACTGTTTTCAAGCAATGGGGGTGGGCGGGGTGTTGAAAACGCGTACGTAGCCGCGCCGCCAGCCTTACGGACAAGCGCACCCCACCCATTGAGGGGAAATCTGGACGCAAAAAAACCGCGCTTTCGGGCACGGGAGAACCGCTACGTATGGTGTTTTCAAGCACCTGGCGAAAAGTATACGCCATGGCTGGGTTGGCGCAAGCCCTTTTCCGTTCGCCCGCCATCTTGTCGAGCGCGTAGGCTACTGTGCTGGCTTCGTTCATGCGACCTCCGACGAGTGGGCGTAACCGCCATACTCAACCCAGAGCCCCGCGATCCACTGGATGCCCTTCGACGTGAATCGCGCCTGAGTGTAAGCGTAGCCGCTGCCGTCGTTGCTCACGCCCGCCTTGACCTCCAAACGGCCCGCGTCGATATGGCTTGCGTAGGGCACCAAGCGGTTATCGCGGCGGAACATGATGTTGCGCTCGATCAGGAAAGCACGGAATTCAGGCTCCTTTGCGTGCAGCAGCTTGCACACGTCGCGGAATCCCTTCGATCCCGACGCGTCCACGTAGCGCTCCACGAACTGAACAGCGGGCTTCTGCTGCTCGACAGCCTGTTCGAGCACGAGCACCTTTTCGGTGTACTCCAGCAAGGCTGTGCGCAGGCTGGCCGCGTTGTTCAAGTCGATAGCGGCCACGCCGTACGCGCCGGTCTTCCGGATCGACGGCAAGACCTCCCCCACGACCCAACGTTTGAATCGCTTCGCCTCAGGCTTTGTGCTGCCGAAAATCAGTGCGTAGAGCCCCGATTCGTTGACGTGGTTGGTGTGTTGCGTACGACCGAGCGAATCGATGGTGTCCAGCTTCTGGACGTCATCTGTGGTGGTCAAGTTATTTCGGACAGGCAGATAGGTTCTTTCACTGTCGGTTTCTCCTCGTAGGCAGCGGGCGACAGATAGCCCAAAGTCGAAT
>NZ_JBNPVT010000027.1:0-65758 GCF_050434205.1 Paraburkholderia sp. GAS348 | reverse complement strand
GTGTACTGTGCCCGCTTTGCCTTGCCTGTCATCGTTCTTCTCCTTGCTTGAGTTTACCTGCTCAGCAAGGGATTCGTTTTTCGGGGGCAAGCTCACATTACCGAAAATGATGAACTAGCCTTTAACTTCTATCCGTCCGAAAGCGGCCTCTCGCTTAGTAGAGAATAGTGGCAGGAGATATTGAGAAAAGCGCAAATATTTCGTGAGGAAACGTTACCCAACGACGAAGATTAAAGGTTCGAAGATAGCGCGGGTAGCCGCGCCTTCTGGTTGTGGTAGCTAGACGGTCCCTTCACCTATTTTGGTGTTTAGGAAATGAACTCGCCAATCTCTGCAGGTTACGATTGACGAGCTGCTGGCTGCGACGAATGAAGCGCACGCGGCTGGGCAGTTGATGAGCAAGCCTGGCAGAGCGGTAACAAAGCATCCGAACTACTTCGGATTCGAGACCGCTGAAGATGTTCGTCAGGTCTACCGGTCGAATGAACAACCCAACAACTTTGCGTCGCAACAAGTGAAGGACATACTTGAAAACGGCGTAAGAACTGAGGGCGAAGGTGGTCCCCTAAATCAGGCGTGGGTCACTTATACTCGGTCCGACGATGTGGCGGCTGCTTGGACGCGAGAGGGGGAATTTATTGGGTTTAGAGGTAAGCGTTAACGGAGTTCGGAACATGGAAAACCTTGCATATGAACAAATTGATGATGTCCGAGTCACCTACCCGTATTTATTCGTCTACTTTTTGCGCGATGGTCAAGTGTTCAAGATGGGGCGCGGCCATCCATTTTTGCAGATCGCAGCAGGGAACAATAAAGAGCTAGCTTTCACTTTCTACCCGACGGAAGAACCGGTTTCGCTAAATGTGGAGCATTGGCAGCACATACTCGAAACTGCTCGCGACTTTCTCCCAGAAGCGCTAGCAAGCGGTGACTAACAGCTACAAAAGGCGTGAGCAATCGCGCCTTTTCTATTGCTGCAGCTTACTCGTCGTGGCGCGAACCCCGTGGGGCAACCAGCAATCGGCCTGAATGGGTTCGGTCTCTGCTGAGCGCGTTGCAGGAATCCGGCTTGGTGCCAAGCTGCATCGAGTGCATGTTCAATCCCGCGCTAGCGTTCGGCATGCTCCTGCTGAGCGAGCCACTGCAAAATGCGTTGCCTGGCCGGATGCAGGGCGCCCGCTGTCTGCAGCCAAAGCACATAGACCCCCTTGGTCTTCAAAGGCGTGCCGAAAGGGATAACCAGATCGCCGCGATTGATTGATTCCTGCGCCAGGGTCAGGTCCGTCATCGCGACGCCCAGCCCGCGAGCGGCGGCATTCATCGCCAGCTCATCCAGATTGAACGTAATGTGCTTATAGTGCCTGGCAGCCGATCCGCCGTGGGCCTTCAACCACGTGGCCCACTCGTGCTGGCCGGTGGAACCGTGAATGAGGGTGTACTGCGACAACTCTTCCAAAGACGTCGGCAGCGGCTTGTCGTTGACAGCATCAGGCGCACACACCGGCACCAGGATCTCATCGAACAACGTGATGAAGGCCGGGTCATCCGGCGGTTCGGGTAGGTAAAGGATATAGGCGTCGCAGTTACCGGAGGGATCGACCAGCTCCGTCGCGACGGTCTCGATCGATAGCGAGAGATCGGGATGCTGGGCATAAAACCCAGTCAGCCGCGGCAATAGCCAACGGACCGCCAGAGACACGAAGATGCGGATGCGAAACGGCCTGTCCCGTGGCGATATCCGTTCATCGAGCATCTGAAGTTCCTTGAGGATCTTTCGCGCCACCTCCAGCACCGCTTCGCCGTGCTCGGTCAGTTGCACGCTGCGGCTGTTGCGAGCGAACAGCGGCACACCGTAGTGACTTTCCAGTTGCTGAATCTTCCTGCTCACCGCGCTCTGGGTCAGATGCAACTTTTCCGCCGCTTCGGTGAAATTGTCCGACTCTGCAACGAGCGCTAGTGCCTGAAGGGCCCCGACAGACGGTGGCCGATAGAGCTTATCCATGCGTTTTCTGAATGCTCCAATGAATTTATAGCGCTGGATAACGCATCCAGGTCCCAATATATTGACACTTAAGCCAAGGCGGTGTCGGTCTAGCATGCTAATTATTCATACTTTGGACCGCTTTGGTTATCCGTAATACTGAGGGGACACGATTGTGGTCAAAAATATCTGTGGCTGGATCGCTCAAGCCGGCGTCTCACCGCCCGCAGCGACCCTGAAGGGCGCGCAGAAAGCGGATTGGCTGGTGATCGGGGGAGGCTTCACGGGCTTGTCGGCAGCGCATACGCTCGCCGAACTGCATCCGCAGTCGCGCATCATCGTGGTCGATCGGCAGCGCGCCGCACAAGGCGCTTCGGCACGAAACTCGGGTTTCGTGGTTGCCTACGAGCGGCCGTCGCCCGATGAGCTCATCGGGCGGCAACGGAATGCCGATTACCACGTCGCGAGCACCATTGGCAAAGCCGCCAGCGACGAGGTTCGCCGGCGTGTGGCGAGCTTCGGCATCGAGTGCGATCTGAGCGATGCCGGTTATCTCTTCGCTGCCCACGACCCGGCCAAACTTGCGGAGGCGGACCGTCAGGTGCAAACCCTGCGCGAAGCAGGTGCGGCCGCCGAACTGCTGGAAGGCGAGGCGTTGTCGCAACGACTGGGCTCACCGTTCTACCGGGCGGGCATATGGTGCCGGGGCGGGAACGGGCTATTGCAGCCGGCCAAGTATGCGAAGGGGCTGCTGGACGCGTTGCCCGCGAATGTTTCGGTCTACGAAAATACCGACATTACCGGTCTCGAGCATTTGAGCCGCGGCGGTATTCGCGCGCAGTCCACCAATGGTCACATCGAGGCGGGCCAGGTGATTGCATGTGTCGGCGCATTCTTACCCAGGATAGGGCTGGCGGACAGTAAGGTCTTCCCCCTTGAGCTCAGTGCGTCGCTTAGCCGGCCGTTGAGCGACAACGAGTATGCCTGCCTGGGGCGTGCGGCGCCCTGGGGCGTACTTTCGACTCGTCCTGCCGGCGCCACGTTACGCCTGACACCGGACAGGCGGCTACTGATCCGCAACACCGTGGAATATCGCCAGCGCGACCTGACCGGCCATTCCCTGGTGGCACGCCGGGCCAAACACGTGCACGGATTGCAACGCCGATTCCCCTGGATCACGGACGCGCATCTGCAATTTACCTGGACTGGCCACCTGAGCGCTACGCGATCAGGTGAGCCACGCTTCGGAAAACTGGCGGAAGGCGTTTATTCCGCCGCCGGATGCAACGGCTCCGGGGTAGCGCGCGGCACGCTGTGGGGGCGACTGCTGGCCGAAATGGCGTCGGGAGGCCAGTCAGCGCTGCTGACTTCAGTCCTCGACAACGCGAAACCCGGCTGGCTTCCACCTCGGCCATTCTTCGACATCGGCGCCTCGATACGACTGCGATATGAAGCGCTTCAGGCAAGAACCGAGTCCTGAGAGCGACATGCTTTATCCGCAAAATCACCGAGATCTTCGCAACGTCACCTCGCAAGGAAAATATCATGCGTGCTTGTCATCCTGTCATTCGTCTGCGCCGCGCGGCCATCGCCGGCGCCTGTATCGCGGCGACTCTCTCTGCATGGACAGCGCCCGCCGCCCATGCCGCGGACGCCGAACTGAACGTGTACAACTGGTCGGACTACATCGCGAAGGATACGATTCCGACCTTCGAGAAACAGACCGGCATTCACGTGCGCTACGACAACTACGACAGCAATGACACGCTGCAGGCCAAGCTGCTGGCGGGCAGTTCTGGCTACGATATCGTGGTGCCGACGTCGAACTACATGGCCAAGCAGATTCAGGCCGGCGTGTATCAGAAGCTCGACAAGTCGCAACTGCCGAACCTGAAGAATCTCAGCCCTGTGCTGATGCAGATGGTCGCAGGCGCCGACCCCGGCAATCGGTACGGTGTGCCCTGGGCGTTCGCTGTCACTGGCATCGGTTACAACGTGCAGGCAGTGCAGAAGGCGCTCGGTTCGAACGCGCCGGTCGACAGCTGGGCGCTGGTGTTCGATCCGGCTAACCTCTCCAGGCTCAAGGGTTGTGGCGTTTCATTCCTCGATGAGTCGGTCGACGTGTTTGCCGCGGCGCTGCAGTACCTGCACAAGGATCCCAACAGCACCAACCCGGCGGATTACCAGGCCGCGTTCGAACTGCTGAAGAAGGTGCGCCCGTACATCACCGAGTTCAACTCGTCCGGCTACATCAACGACCTGGCGAACAAGGACATCTGCGTGGCGATCGGTTTTGCCGGCGACGTCGGCATAGCGCGCCGACGCAGCGCCGAAGCCAAACATGCGTACGACATCAGGTTCTCGAACGCAAAGGAAGGCGGCCTGCTGGCGTTCGACGTAATGGCGATCCCGAAAGACGCGCCGCACCCGGAAGCGGCGCTTAGGTGGATCAACTACATCGAGGACCCGAAGGTTAACGCGGCGATTACCAATGAAGTCTTCTACCCGACGGCGAACCACGCAGCCCGCCAGTTCGTTACGCCTGCTGTCGCACAGGACCCGACGGTGTACCCGCCGGACGACGTACTCAAGAAGATGACGCTGATGAAGCCGACGTCGGTTGAAATCGTGCGCCTTGAAAACCGCTTGTGGTCGCAACTGAAAACCCTTCACTGATCCGGTGAAACCGACGGAGCAGGATTTGCACGAGTCCTGCTCCGATACCGGCGGGTCCGCTTTGCATTTGCGCACCGAGCAGACCATACTGGCGAGAACCTTGGGCACCACATCGCGAACAATAATAGTGCTTACCGCGCAACAAGGTTATTCTTCGATACACCACACTACCCCGGAGTGCCCCATGCAGACAGTCCGTCGTTTCGCGTTCGTTGCGTTGACATGCAGTGTCATTGGTTTGTCCCATTCATCGAACGCATCGGCTGGCTCTGCCGATCCGCAGCGAAACTTCATGCAGGTCGTCTCGTTCGGGGACAGTCTTTCGGACGTTGGCACCTACGCGTACGCCCGACAATTCGGCGGCGGCACCTACACCACTAATCCGGGCGCTATCTCCGTACAGCTTATCGCGGAACATTATGGATCCGGCCTCACGCCCGCGTTGACGGGCGGCTTCGGGCAACCGAGCGTCGTTCATCCGGAAGGATTGGGCTACGCTCAAGGGGGCGCCCGAGTCGCCGGGCCGCCGAACCCCGGCGACGCAACGGGCGACACCGGCGAGTTGCAAACTCCATTGACCTCACAGGTGGCCGCCTACCTTCAGTCGCATACACGCTTCACCGGCCAGCAACTCGTGCTGATGCAAGGCGGGGCCAATGACGTTCAGGACGCCTATACCGCATGGGCGGGAATGGTTGCGAACGGCGGCGATCCGGGCGCTTCTTTGCAGGCAGTGCTCCCTTCGCTGAGACAGGCAGCGCAACAATTTGCGAGCTTGGTGCACAATGCGCACCAGAACGGTGCCACACATATCGTTGTACAAAACGTCCCGGACATCAGCAAGGCGCCGATCGCGAACCTTCTCGAGCAGCAACTGCCAGGCTCCGCAAAAGTGCTTCGGCGTCTGGCGCAGGTATTCAACACCGCGCTGGATGACGCGCTCCCTGCATCGCCGGCCGTGTTGCGGATCGACGCGTTCACGTTCATTGACGAAGTATCGGAGAACTATCGCCAACTTGGTTTTCGCTTCGACGGCAGCGTCGGCACCAACGTAGCATGCGCGCCGGCGAACCTGCCCCCGGCATTTCAAGCCGATGACACCAGCGCGCTCTTCTGCTCGCGCTCGACGTATGTCTCCCCTCATGCTGACGATATCTACATGTTTGCCGACGCTTATCATCCGACCACTCACCTGCAAAAGCTCATAGCGGACTACATCGTGGTCCAGATCGACACGTGGTTGCACGAATAGCGCATCGCCCTGGCGCTTCGTTGCCCCGAACTGCAGGCGGTCTGAGATGAATCTATGGTGTTCGGCGAATTCAGTAAGCGTGACCGTCCGCTACCGATAGGGATTTTGGCCATTTAGTGGAAAGGCGAAACCAGCAGTGTCTGGACGGACCCGGCGGTTGCGCCGGGAGTCCAACGATAGACAACGATGCTGGAGCCGTTGTAGTCGTCTTTCGTGACTACGTACTCCCCGGTCGAACGAAGGTACGATCTAAGGCCGTACATCGAATCTACGTCATTGCCGACATACACGGTATTGGGACTGCTGTTGGTCAGCGTGATGTCCAGACTGCCTGTGGTGAGATTGAAGGCGTCGATGTTGGGCACGGTGTGTACGTATCCAACGAAGAGATAGTTGCCTGCTGCCGTGATCGACTTGGGATTGGCGCTGGTGATGTTGATCACTGGATTGGGAGCGGTGGTGTTGCCTGCGAGCCAGCCGTGATACACCTCGACCCTCGTTCCGATCGACGTCCAATCTGTACTCCCAACAATTCCTTGTGCCAGGATCATGGTATCGCGATCAGGCAGGTAAATGATTCGCGTCAATAGCGTAATAGTGCCTGGAATGGGCGTTGAAATTCCAACTCCCCATGTCGGCTTGCCGTTGGCATCAAACCCTGTCAGCGGATAGTGCCAAATGGCATTCGTCTTGTCCAAACCGGCCCAGACGTCCCCTTTGCCGTCAAGGCAGAATCCATCGCGGATCCTTGCTGTCGTATTAAACGCCGTACCCGGAATCGTGGCGTCCGGTATTGCAATGTAGCCATTCGCGGCGTTGAAGTGGAAGAAGTAAAAGGTATCGGGATTCTGGCCGGCCGCCACAAGGATCCGGTTTGCGCCGACGGTGGCGACTTGACCGAACTGCTCACCGCGTTCCGGGTCGTTGATGTTCATTCGTGGATCGGATGGGTAGTCAATTGGATCGACGGTGTTCGCTACGAAGGTTCCTCCAGCGGAGCCAGTGTAGACGTTGTCGCCCCCATAGAAGTAGGCGCCGTCAGTACCCGGATCCGGAGCGGCGATCCCCTCGAAGTTGAGAGACTGAAGCTTCCATTGCAGGTTGCCGGAGTTGTCGTAGGCGTGAATGTCCGTGCCGCCAGTGCGACCAAGATCCCATGTTCCGCCCCACGGGTTATTAAGCACGTACAGATTGCCAAAGGAGTCCTTGCCGACGCCAGTGACGGCGGTGAAACGCTTGGCCCCGACCTGGCCTTTGATCCCGGTCGTAGTGTCGAGATAGCCGCCCTGAATACCGAACGTGCTGACTAGTGACGGAACACCAACCAGGCTATAGACCTTGATGTTCATGTCAGGACCTTCGTCACCTACCATCATGTTAGCGGTAGTTGGGTCGAAGTATAGGGCCGACGGTCTTGAGCCGACTGGCATCTGAATCTTCGGCAGCGGCGTTCCGTTCGGACGGAATCCAAGCACCCTGTTTGCGCGCTTCTCCGCAATCCAGATGTTGCCTGCCCCGTCGATGGCGAGCGCTCCGGGGCTTGGGACTGCAATATCCCGTTGCCAGACCCCGTCAGTAGTGAAGACGCGGACCCGATTACCTGGAAAGTCGCTGGCGTAGACGAGCGTTCCCGCCGTTGCCAGACCCGTAACGACATCGGCATGCCGTTCGGTGGTATCCGCGCTGACCGGGATGAGCAGGTCACGGGCATGTGTAGTTCGATCATATCTCCCGACACTACCGCTGCCGAAGGCTGCGTTGAACTGAAGCGCAACGAAGAGATCAGTCGAGTTGCCTGTGATCGCACTGCCCTGAAAATCGCTATGAGCGCCGATCGAACCGATGCTTTGCCCATTCTGGTATATCGCAACGCCACCTTCGTTTTCATCCCACAGGGACGATGTGTAGACGACTCCTTCAGGTGCAATCCACATGGAACGGGCGGCATTGCCTACATGAGTTGCGTTGGTCCCAAACGTATTCGCTATCCAGTCAGTCGTGTACTGCGCCTGACATTCTGGCGCAATCGCAGCGATCAGCACTGCGGCAAGGAATGCGGCAAAGATTCGTTTCGTGAACATGAGTGATGCCCTAAAATCATTTGGCGCAGGATGGCCACCAAAGGCATGCCGAAGGTTTCAACCATCGGTCAATCCCTTGAATGGAGTCAGTGAGGATAGGTTCGACAGACGGTCCGCGCCGACTGAAATTTCTTATTGTTCTAATATCGCGCGGACCGGTGCCAGTCAGAAATTTAGGCACTTTTCAGCCGAGTTTCTGAGCATTTCAAGCGCGTGTGTGCGCTATCGCACGTGGCCATGGCTGTGAGCGGTCACCACGTCCTTGCGTACGCAAGGGAGCCTGAAGCAGCCCGCGACTGTAAAGCGCGGACAATTTTGTCGTCGTCCACCTGAATACGGGACGAATCAATCACGCCCAGGTAACAAGCGACGATTTTATTGAGCCGATATTGGACCAAGGTCCAATATCGGCATCCCCGCTGGTGCCATACTCTATTTCACAGGCGAAAGCGGTTGATCGTGTATTCCCGCACGAGACGATCGAAAAAATCAAGAACCAGATCATCCCTGTGAAAGCGCTGATCCTGGACCTTTCCCGAGTGCCGCATTTTTTGACGAAATGAGGGCAAGCTCATGATCAAGCGTCTCCTGTGGATTGCGATGGTGCCCGCGTTGCTGCTCGCGAATGCCGCCACCGCTCAATACCCGATGATGGACATGGTCGCCGACAAACTCGTTCAAAAGTACCAGCAATCGTCTTGCGAGCAACTGTGGCAAGAGAAAGCGCAGAAACAGGGGCGACCCAAGACCGGGAGAGAGCAGGAGGCCATGCAGATGCTGCGCGACGATCCGCAGATGCGCGCCGCGTTCATCGCCAGAGTGGCCGCGCCGATCGCCAACAAGATGTTTGAATGCGGCATGATTCCATGAAGTCGTCGGGTGCACCGTGAAACCGGCTTACTCACCGAGGCCGCGATGACCTGCGAGAAATTGAAGTTGGGCATAACCTTCGTCATGCTAAGTGTGTTCCTCGCCGCCGGCGGCCACGCCCAGCAAACGCTACGCACGCCGAAAGCAACCGCCAGGCCGGCGGCGAAAGCTGCTGCGCCGGCCTTCATGCCCGGACTCGAACCACGCGCGATCGACATCCTCAAGGCGGCGAGCGCGCGCCTTGCGGCCGCGAAGACGATGACTTTTACGGCCATCGTCTCCTATGAGAGTCCGAGCCGCCTCGGTCCGCCTCTCGTCTATTCGACGAAGTCGGAAGTGACGCTTCAGCGTCCCGACAAGCTCAGAGTGATCACCCTCGGTGACGGTCCTCCCTCGGAGTTCTACTACGACGGCAAGACGATGACAGCGTTCGCGCCGCTCGAGAATCTGATCGCCATTGCTGACGCTCCGCCGACGATCGATGCCGCACTAGAGGCAGCCTATAACCAGGGCGCCATTTATTACCCGTTTACCGACGTAATCGTCGCCGACCCCTACAAGGACATCGCCGATGGACTGAAAGTCGCCTTCTATATCGGTCAATCGAACGTCGTCGGCGATACCACAACGGACATGGTGGCGTATGTGACCGGGGATGTATTCGTGCAAATCTGGATCGGCGCGCAGGACAAGCTCCCGCGCCGCATTTACGCCGTCTACCTCAACGACCCCGCCCGTCTGCGCCACGTATTGGTGCTCTCCGATTGGCAACTCGATCCGGCTGTGCCCGCAGACGCGTTTGCGCCGGCCAGCGCAGCCGGCGCGGCCCGCATTGCGTTCGCGCGTCCAGACGCGAGCGATGCGCCGGGAATGAAGCCGCCGCCGAAGACCAGACACACCGGGACGCAATGAGGAGACGCATCGTGAAGAAAGTCGTCATCCGTCTGGTGGGTCTTCTTGTGTCGTCGCTCGCAGCCAGTTCAGCCGGCGCATGGTCGCATGCCAACTATTACGGAGGCAGCACGTCGCACGCGCCCGGCTCGGGGTCGACAACCCGCAGCAACGCATGGGGCGGCAGCGAAACGCACACCTATGGCCAGGGCACGACCGCGACCGGGCGCTACGGCGACACCGCCACGCACGCGCAAGGATCGGGACAGACGAGCGTCACTAACCAATATGGCGGCAGCGCGACCCACACCTATGGTCAGGGCACCAGCGCCACCAACGCGTATGGCGGTTCGGCGTACCACGCCGCAGGCTCGGGTTATACGAGCTACACGAGCGCCTCGGGTGCGACCGCTTACCATAGCGCTTATTACGGCGCCAGGTACCCCGCCTACCATCCTCCGGTCACGGTGAACAATTACGGATCCAGCTGCTACAACTGCGGCGGCTGGTCCACCGCGGGGGCAGCCGCAGCGGGCGTCGCAGTCGGTGTGGCGGCGGGCGCGGCCATAGCGTCGGCCAACACGAACGCAGCGGCATCGAATGCTTACAATGCGGGCTACGTCGCTGGAGCAACGGCAGCCCCGCCACCCGCCCCTGTCAGTACGACATTCGCCATGGGTGCGATCTATGCGGCACTACCGGCAGGCTGCATAAAGCCCTCGGTTCAGGGCGGCACATACTACCTGTGCGGTAATACGTGGTTCCAGCCCGCCTACGGCGCAAACGGCGTTTACTACCGCGTGGTGCCAGCGCCTTAAGGAACGTTAAGGGTTGCTTACCGTGCTCGCGTAACTCGGCCCACAGAGACAAATTGGAAGCCAGCTGGCGAAGCTGACCAATACTCGGTATGGCGGTCGTTGCAGCCGGTCGGTGTCGCGCGTCCTGATTCGGGGCGGCTCAGAGTCAAACCGCAGGGGGCAATCATGAACTCACTGGTAGTCGCCTCGATCGTATTTGTGTGCGTCTCCGGCAGCGGGATGCTCGGTTTGGCTCTTCGCACTTTTCTTCCCGACCATCATCTGAGCGAGGATTCAACAGCTATCGTGAAGCTGGGGGCGGGCCTGATGGCGACGCTCGCCGCTCTCGTCCTTGGTCTCCTCATCGCGTCGTCAAAGGTTACTTTCGACCGACTCAACGACGAGTTCACGCAGACGGCGGCTACGGTCTTCGTGATCGATCGCACCTTGGCCGATTATGGTCCGGAGGCAAAGGAAGCCCGCGAGTTCCTGCGCAGCACCTATGCCTCAGCTGTGGAGCGGTTCTATTCCGAAGGCGGCGCCGGAAAGGCCGACGTGGACGCTCCTGAAACCTTGGCGCACATGGTGCAATTTCAGCAAAAGCTTCGAGAACTGGCTCCACGAAACGACATGCAGCGCATGCTGCAATCGGAGGCCCTGGCTCGCAGCCACGACCTGGCGGAAGCGCGCTGGATACTGTTCCGACCAGGGGAAGGCGCGATCCCAACGCCATTCCTTGCGGTGCTGGTGCTTTGGCTCGGTATCCTTTTTGCCGGCTTCGGTCTGGTCAGCATCAACTACCGGACCGCCTTTGCGACGCTTTTCGTCTGTGCACTATCGGTCGCCGGCGCTATTTTCCTGATTGAGGACATCGCCCACCCGCTCGAAGGGCTGATGCAGATCTCGCGCACGCCGGCACAGATAGCACTCTCCCATCTCGGCCAATAGGCCAACGCTACCCGGCGGCGGCTTTCGGCAAACATGGGGCACCGCAGCCGTCCTCCATCTCCCGCCGTTCAGCCGGGCTTGCGAAGCGGGCATGGATTCGACCCCGCTATTGGCTGACGTCTCGCCTACAATGACACTCATACGCAGGGTCCGCGCCGGCTTGAACAGGTGCATGGCGCCCACGCGTGTTCCGGCTAGCACCCGCCTGCCGCCGCCAAAAATCCGTGAAAGGGGAACAACATGACACGACTCATCGCTCTGTTTTTGATCGCCGGCACCGCTCTCCTTGCGGGCTGCAACACCGTCGCGGGTGCGGGCGAAGACATTTCGAAGGGCGGCCAGGCCATCCATAACACGGCTGAGCAAGCCAAATAGCCGCCGCTGGCGCGACGGGCCAGCCGTTCGATATTGCGCGCTACACTGCCGGGCGCACATGTGTCCGGCAGTGGCGAATACTCGCGGCGCCGTGATTACGGCCGTGCCCCATAATGGAGCGCTGACAGCGGCCAGAACATCCGAGCATGAACCTTCATCGTCTCGATCTCGTCTCACTTTCGCTTTTCGCACTCATTGTCCGAAGCGGCAGCATCAGCAAGGGCGCCGAACTCGCCCACCTCGCGATCGGCGCCGCAAGCAAGCGAATCGCGGACCTCGAATCCACAATCGGCGCCGAGCTATTCGAACGCCACTCCCGCGGCATTACGCTCACCGCGGCGGGCGAGGCGCTCAAGCTTCACGCGCAGCGTATTCTGAACGACGTCGACCTGATGACGGCCGATATGTCGGACTATGCGGCCGGCGTCGTGGGCGTCGTTCGGCTGTGGGCCAACACGTCGGCGGTGACGCAGTTCCTGCCGTCAGGGATCGCGGAATTCAATTCCAGCAATCCGCAAATCCGCATCGAGCTGGAAGAGCAGGATAGCGAGCAGGTCGCACTGGCGGTGGTGGACGGCGTTGCAGATTTCGGCATCATGGCCGACCAGATGCCGACGTTCGGCCTTCAGACCATGCCCTATCGCCACGACCATCTGGTCCTGGTCGTCCCCAGCGGCCATCCGCTGACCCAGCGCGAGTCGGTCTCGTTCATCGACGCGCTGGAGTTCGACTTCGTCAACCTGTCGCGCAATACCTCGCTCGCCAAACGCCTTCAGGCCGCCACCGCCTTTTCGGGCGGACAGCTGAAACTGCGCATTCAGGTCCGCAGCTTCGATGCGATGTGCCTGATGGTTGCCGCGGGACTCGGCATCGCCGTGCTGCCCGATGAGGCGGCAGGTCCGCACCTGAGGTCGATGGGCTTGCACAAGATCGGCCTGTCGGAAGACTGGGCCCACCGCGAACTGCTCATCTGCGCTCGCGATCTGAAAGCACTGCGCAAACCGGCGCGGCTGCTCGTCGACCATCTGACCCGCGCGGCGCCGGAAACGGCCCAGGCCCCGACCACGACCCGCTGACGCAAAGCGCGCTTTCGCGTCCCGCGAAAGCTGGGTTCCACACTGTTGCATTCCGCCCACGGGATCGCGCGCGGAAAATGACTCTCCATAGACAGCAGCCTTGCCGGCCGTGACTGGCCGGCCAGGCAAGCATTCTTTCATATGAATGGATGGAGACACCCCCTCATGCAGCCCGCGAGTACGCCCCGTACGTTGTTCGACAAGCTGTGGCAAAGCCACGTCGTGGCTCGCTCGACAAGGTCTTCATCGGCTCGTGCACGAACGCGCGCATTGAAGACCTGCTCGTGGTGCCGCTCGACCGCGCGAACGTCGACACCGATGCAATCATCCCCAAGCAGTTCATGAAATCGGTGAAGCGCACCGGATTTGGCGTCAACCTGTTCGATGAATGGCGCTACCTGGACCACGGCGAGCCCGGGCAGGACGTATCGAGCCGCCAGCCCAACCCGGACTTCCCGCTCAACCAGGCACGCTTCGCGGGCGCCCGGATTCTGCTCACGCGCGACAACTTCGGCTGCGGATCGAGCCGCGAACACGCGGCATGGGCTTTGTCGGACTTCGGCATTCGCGCGCTGATCGCACCGAGCTTCGCCGACATCTTCTACGGCAACTGCTTCAAGAATGGCCTGCTGCCGATCAGGCTCGACGAGCGCGTTGTCCAGGACCTGTTCGACCTCGTCGCCCGCCCGTCCGGTTTGCGACTCGAGATCGATCTGGAGGCGCAAACCATCCGGCCCGTAGGCGGCGACGCGCTCCCGTTCGGGATCGAACCGGAACGCAAGCGCCGCCTGCTCAAAGGGTTGGACGACGTCGCGCTGACGCTCGGCCAGGCCGACCTGATTCGCGAGTACGAGCGCGTGCGTCGCGCTCGGGAGCCTTGGCTCTTCAACTAAGTCAACGCGCCTTTGGACACCGACCGCACGCTCAGGAGTTTTTCATGATGAACGGCCACGCTTCTTTTCCGAGTACGCCCGCAGCGCTTAAAGGCGTGCGCGTGATCGAGATGGGTCAACTGATTGCCGGCCCTTTCGCCGGCAAGACGCTCGGCGAATTCGGCGCCGAGGTCATCAAGATCGAGCCGCCGGGCGCCGGCGATCCGCTGCGCAACTGGCGTCTGATGAAGGACGGCACGTCCGTCTGGTGGCAGGTGCAGTCGCGCAACAAGCGCTCGCTGGCGCTCGATCTGCGCAGTGCCGAAGGCCAGAACATCGCGCGCCAGCTGATCGCCGAGGCCGACGTCCTCATCGAAAACTTCCGGCCAGGCACACTCGAAGGCTGGGGCATGGGCTACGAGCAACTGGCCGAGCTGAACCCCCGGCTCATCATGCTGCGTATCTCGGGGTACGGCCAGACGGGACCCTACCGCGATTTGCCGGGATTCGGCTCGATCGGCGAGGCGATGGGCGGCTTGCGTCATCTGACCGGGGATCCCGGCTGCGTACCTGTGCGCTGCGGCATCTCGATCGGCGATACGCTCGCTGCGCTGCACGGCGTGATCGGCGTGCTCACCGCGCTCTATCACCGCGACGCGAACGGCGGCAAAGGGCAGGTCATCGACGTGGCGCTTCATGAAGCAGTCTTCAACGTGATGGAGAGCCTGATTCCCGAGTACAGCGTGTTCGGCGCGGTCCGTGAAGCCGCCGGCAGCGCGCTGCCCGGCATCGCACCATCCAATGCGTATCGATGTGCCGATGGTTATGTGCTTGTCGCCGGCAACGGCGACAGCATCTTCAGGCGCCTGATGACGGCGATCGGCCGCAGCGATCTGGCGGACGCCCCTGCGCTCGCGAACAACGCCGGGCGTGTTGCGCGCGTTGGCGAACTGGACCAGGCCATCGAAGCGTGGACCGCGCAACGTTCGACCGAAGACGTGCTGGCCACGCTGACCGAGGCGCGCGTGCCCGTTGGCAAGATCTATACGGCCCGCGATATCGCCGAGGACCCGCACTACCGCGCACGCGACATGATCTTGCGGCAGACCACGCGCGACGGCTATGACGTCGACGTGCCGGGCATTGTGCCCAAACTGATGGGCACGCCGGGCTCCGTGCGCTCGTCGGCGCCGAAGCTTGGTGACGACACCCATGACATCTTGCGTGAGATCGGGCTCTCCGAAAGCCGGATTGCCGAGTTGCGTGACAAAGGAGCAATCGCATGAACATCTGGAACGGACAACACCGGCGCATTTACATGCAGGAAGTCGGCACGCGCGACGGCTTCCAGGCGGAAGGCACGTTCGTCGAGACGCGCGACAAGATTGCGCTGATCGACGCGCTTTCCGAAACAGGCATGGCGAAAATCGAGGTGACGGCTTTCATGTCGCCGCAAGCGATTCCCGCGTTACGCGACGCCGAAATCGTGCTGCGTGAAATCGAGCGCAAGCCGGGCGTCGTCTATACGGCACTCGTGCCGAACATGCGTGGCGCCGAACGCGCAATCGAGGCGCGCGCGGACGAGTTGAATCTCGTGATGTCCGCGACCGAGAGCCACAACCTGTCCAATCTGCGGATGACGCGCGAGCAATCGTTCAATGGGCTGAGGCAGGTTGCCGCCAGCGCGCGCGATGTGGGACTCCCGGTCAACATCTCGCTGTCGTGCGCATTCGGATGCCCGATGGAGGGCGATGTGCCGACAGACACCGTGATCGAGTGGACGCAACGCTTCGTCGAAGAGATCGGCGCGCGCGGCGTCACGCTATGCGACACGACCGGCATGGCCTTTCCGCAGCAGGTCGCCGCGCTGACGGCGCGATGCATCGAGCGCTGGCCGCAGACCGAGTTCACGCTGCACTTTCACAATACGCGTGGCATGGGTCTCGCCAACGTGCTCGCCGCGATCGATGCGGGCGCCGACCGCTTTGACGCGTCGCTGGGCGGTATCGGTGGTTGTCCCTATGCGCCGGGCGCCAGCGGCAACGTCTGCAGCGAGGAGATCGTGCATGCGCTCGAACTGATGGGCTACGACACAGGCGTCGATCTGGGCGCGCTCATCGACGCGTCAAAACGCTTGCCGGCGCTGATCGGCCACGATACGCCGAGCCAGATCGTGAAGGCGGGGCGGCGGCTCGACCTGCATCCGCTCCCGGCCGACTTTGCCGCGATCCGCGAGCCCGCCCCTTTACGCTCAAGCAACTGTTCACCGAGCGCGAAGCGCTTCGCCGCACGCTGCTAACGACGGTGCTTTCGATTGTCGCGACGACTGGGTGGTGGTGAGACTCGGGAAACCAATGACGGTGGTCGTCGCAGACTATTTTCGATGAGCAACTTTGTGCGGAAATTGGCAACAGTGAATTCTGCCGGTTGCGCTCGTTACTGAGCGAGTGCAGATCTACACTGCACGTACCGGGTACGTACAAGACTGTACGCGGGACACCTCCTGGAGAAAAAACCATGAAAGTTGCTCAATTTATCGTCGCCGCCGCTATCGCAATTCCCGCTGTGTCCTCGTTTGCACAGTCGACGCCTCCGTCAATGAACGACGCTGTGAGGGCGCAAATAGCGCAAGAACAGATGACATATCGATACACGGATCCCGCTGATCAAACGCAAGCTGCGATAAATGATGTTAAGCGGACCTGGGTGCCACCACGCCAGATAGCTGAAGTGAATATGGGGCGTTATTCGCTTTCCGTAGTCCGTCCGTCTTTTTGATACTTTCAATCGTAATCGAGATCTCGTTGTCTTGATCGAACTTGAGGATCACGACAGCAAGGTTTCCGACTGTCGCACGATGCATTCGAGTGTCGTGAGCGGGAAGGTCGACGCATGAGGCAACGGTGTTCAGCAGGTTCGGCGGTAAGTCATAACTTCAGGAAGCAACAGACCAGCGATTGTGTCAGGCTGCCTGCCGGCTCGATACACTGACGCACAAAGCATTGTCCGACGAAGCTCAGCCACTAAGCGGAAGTTCGCAATCACGAACCCTCTTCGGTGCCACTTACGCTTCATCGACACGCGGTCGTCGAATGAATCGAGGTATACGCGGGACCGGGTGCGTTAAGGGTTGTTCGATGCCTGCCAACACGCGCAGAGGCACCGTCACATTCCTGTGGCCGATGGCAGGCATCGAATAACCCTTAACGGGTGGAGTCTCATGGGACCGGCGTAACCCGACTCGAAACGGCCGTCTGGCCATCCCGGACGCGGCCGTTTGAGGGCTGCCGTTGCCGCCTATATCCAGACAGGAGGCTTGCCTGCTAGCAGGCCTATACTGGTAGCGGCTTGCAATCCACCGTGGCCGTGCTCGCAATCAACGAATTTTCCACCTCAAATTAGTTGCGACTGACGGACTCCGCCGGCTCACATGAGTTACGCGACTGGGCTTGCAATGAGCGGGCAAGCCGGAGCGTTCCCGATAGCAAGCCCTTACATTTAGCGGAGAATTCTGATGCAACAGAAATTACGTGCTGCGGTTGTGCAATCGGGATCCGTCGTCTTCGATGCGGACAGAACCATCGATAAAGTCGCGACGTTCACCGCAGACGCCGCGCGACAAGGAACTCAACTTATCGTATTTCCCGAAGCATTCGTCTCAGCTTATCCAAAGGGACTCGATTTCGGCTCGACAATTGGTGGAAGGACCGCTGCCGGACGCGAGGACTATCGTCGTTACTATGACAGCGCGGTAGAAGTGCCAAGTCCCGGCACCCGCCGGTTGGGCGAGGTTGCCGCCGACCACAAGCAATACATCGTGATCGGCGTAATCGAGCGGGACTACGGCACGTTGTATTGCACTGCGTTGTTTTATGGTCCGGACGGTACGATGCTCGGCAAGCATCGCAAGCTGATGCCGACCGCCGGCGAGAGGCTGATCTGGGGCTATGGCGATGGGTCGACCCTCCCGGTTTTCGACACGCCGTTCGGCAGGCTTGGCGCAGTCATTTGCTGGGAAAACTACATGCCATTATTGCGTATGGCGATGTACGCCAAGGGTGTTCAGATTTACTGCGCCCCCACCGCTGACAGCCGGCCGACATGGGCTTCCTCCATGCAGCATGTTGCCTTGGAGGGTCGTTGCTTTGTATTGTCAGCCTGCCAGCACCTGCGCCGATCGGATTGCCCAACCGACTATGCCGCAATCCAGGGTAACGATCCGTCCACTGTGCTGATGAGCGGTGGAAGCTGCATCGTCAGCCCGCTTGGCGAGCTCATTGCCGGCCCAATCTTTGAGCAGGATGCATTGCTCGTGGCCGATCTTGACCTCAACGACCTTGCCCGGGCGAAATATGACTTTGACGTCGCGGGTCACTACTCGCGTCCGGACATCTTCCGTTTGCATGTCAACGAAGCGGCGACGCCTCCCGTCGTGTTTGAGACAAATGGATTCGGCAGCGGCTTCTGAAGGTCAGCGCGGGAGCCGCCATTTGCAATGTGATGCGACAGAATGCCGGCCGGGAACCGCGCAACTAATTTAGCCCTCGGCCTAATCGGCCATCAAAGTCTGAGCTCGCGCACACATCGGTTCGAAATGAAGCTGGCTCGCCTGACGAATCGCTGGTCGCCGTCGCTTCGGCATGTTCCGATGCAATATCCGCGGCACCACTCCACGTTGGCGCTCACCATTGCATGGTTTCCTGACGCAGGCCACTTCAGTTCATATTGCCGCCGTGTCGAGGCCCTGGAACATCGCAGCGGTCAGTCTGGACCACCGGCACGTGAAGTTGTATCGTTTGAAGAGGGGAGCGGAAACGTCTGCTGAAATTCCGCGCTGGAACGGCAAGATTTCTTTTCATCACATTGCGAGGCCAAGGGATTTGATGGCACGCACACTGACAGTCGGACGGCGGATTCTTTGGGTGCTCGTACTCTGCATTGCCGCGACATGTCTGGCAACTGGCGCAGCGCTGCTGTTCGAGTTGTCGGTCGTCAGCCGCGCGGTGAGCGATTTCAGCCAGGACGAGACACGGGAACGGGCGCGCATCGCCCATGGTGGGCAGGTTACGCTCGATGAGCGCCTAAATCCGGCCTACCTGAAACGCTACGATCTGGACCCGGGCCAATACACCGACAGTCAGGGCCATTTTTCACCAACGGGCGCCGACTGGCAGCGATGGAGGCTTCGAACCAAAGCGGCCGCGACGGTGATGTGGCTCGGCCACGATCCGCCAGGCACATGGTGGACGCTACGACAGATCAAATGTGTCGATCGCTTTCCCGAAGCCCACGCCGATAGCGAGCCGATCGTCGACATTGCCGATGCATGCATCGGTCAGCCGCACTAATTGGCGCAATGTTCAGCGGTTGCGCGAGGGCGGGCGTGCCGGTTGGGCGATGATGCCGGCCGGCACCGTGAGCAGGCACTGTCACGCAAGCGGCGAAAGGAGAGTAGCGAACATGAGCATCACGCTTAATCACACTATCGTGTACGCGCGGAACAGGGATGCATCGGCGGGATTTCTCGCAGAAATACTCGGACTTCCCGAGCCGAAGCCATTCGGGCCGTTCCTTGCCGTGCAACTGGAAAACGGCGTCACGCTGGACTTCTACAGTGATGATCATCAAACGCGGCCGGAACACTATGCGTTTCTGGTGAGCGAGACGGAGTTCGATTGCATTCTTGCGCGAATACAGAGCCGCGGATTGCCCTACTGGGCGGATCCCTTTCACCGCCGGCAGGGCGAGATCAATACGAATGATGGCGGTCGAGGCACGTATTTCGAAGATCCGAGCGGCCACAATCTCGAGATCATCACGCAGCCGTACGGCAGCGGCGCATAAGGAATCCAGTCGGCTTCCGGTCCGGACCGGGAAAGCGTGTTTGGCAGTATTGGCCTGCGGAGAAGCCGAAGGATTTCTCGGCATTCGCGCGCTGGTCGCCGATCGCACGTTGATCGAGCCCTAGTGTTCTCGCGACAGTCAGCACGCGCCCCGTTACGGACAGATGCACTGCCCGACAGCGGCCATTCGATGTCGAAATTTCTGCGGTGGCTAGAAGTGGCATTAAGCGTCACTCGTAGCAGTTCTGAAGGATTACAACGCTCGGTTCATAGGCTAGAAAAATATGCCCGATTTCTAGCCGCGGCGGACTCAAGCGCTTGCAGTAGCGCCCAAGCGGTTTGTCGGTATGACCGGTTCCATCGTCAAGATAATGAGCTACTGCAAGAAATTACGCAGCGAGTATTCGAAACTTTCTTTGTCACATATGGTTCCCATTCGCAAGATCGCCGCCTCTCAGTTTGATCAAAATTGCATCTGACGATGCCTGATTGTCGGCGATCCAGGCACCGATGTCGATCGGCCGACTGCAGCCTGACACCAATGGTGCCGAAAGCGTTTCACTAAAAAACTATCGGATCATTTTGTTACACCTCTTACCGAGGTCCGAATGACGAGTTACAAAAACCTTTCGGAGGGCGGTTATACTCAGCGCCGTCCCAAAAACTAAAGACCTTTTATGTCGAAGAGAATCTTCCAGATTGTTGCCATTGCAGCGCTCAGCACAGCAGCGTCGTTACCGGCGGTGGCCGGTGATATGAACAATGCCCTTGGCGGTGCGCTCGGCGGCGTAGCCGGCGCTGCCTTGGGTGGCGCAGTAGGCGGCAGCACGGGTTCCGTCATTGGCGGTGCAGTCGGCGGCGGCGCCGGCGGTGCAGTCACGTCAAACCGCAGGGAACGCACGGGCGCCATCATCGGTGGGGCGCTCGGGGGCGGTGCCGGTACAGCGGCAGGCAATGCGATGGGCGGCCGCACGGGCGGCCTCGTCGGCGCGGCCCTGGGTGGCGGCGCGGGTTCAGCGCTTGGCGGTAACATGTCGCGGTCCAATTCGTACGCGGACGACTATGCCCGCGGCTACCGACCGGACAAGCGCCATCACAAACATCGCCACTATGACTGAACGTTGAGCAAAAACGGCGTGGTTCAATCAAAGGTTAAGCCCGAAACGCCGAATACCTTTCGCAGCGCTGCACGAGCGATTCTCATGTGAGCCAGAACCGGCGCTTGATGAGCCACGCCAGCCTCTTCAATCGCCATAGCGGCGCCAGACTCCGACCGCAGCGAAGGACTCCGCGAATCCCTCCATCGCGCCTTGTCTGACGCCCGCCCGCACCACTTCGTACAGACAGTCGTATAGACGAAAACCTGGCATCGAACCACCCTTGGCGATGGTTGCCAGACAGGTCGTGTCGAAGCGGACATTCGCCATCACGCGCAGTGGTGGTAACTCGCATGTCTTTTGCCCGGCCAGGAAGCAACCGAACTCGTCGGCGCACCAGCTGCATCCGCAGCCCATCGAGTCCCGCGCTCAACGAATGGCCGTTTGCGAGCGAAGCTTAAGACAGGAGTCGACCCAAAGCAGCCCTTTGACTGTTTCGAAAGAGACATTCACGACAGGCCGCTACGCGCCCGATGCGCGGCCATTCTGACAGCCGCGCATCTGCCAACAGGGTCAGGCGGCCTGCCCCGCGCCAAGGTCAGCACCTGTCGTCGGATCGGACTTTGCATCCGAGGCCGTTCTCGATGCCATTGCCTGAAGCACCTTCACATCCCCCTTCGATACATTTACCGTGGCGCTCCCGTCTCCGCCATCCACCGCCGGCTCCGGAGAGTCAACGAACTGCCAGTCCGGACCTTCGTTCCATGGCCCGCGCGTCACATCATCACCTTGCGACATTTTGTAGTACACGCTGGTGTATTCCGGCACGCCGGGAAGCTTGCCCTGCGGAAAGTTTGGCTGAATCGAATGTAACGCTTTCTCGAACGATTTCTGGTGAGCGATTTCTCGCGTCATCAGAAACCCGAGCGTTTCCTTGATACCCGGGTCATCTGTGACGTTGATGAGCCGTTCATAGACAATCTTCGCGCGAGCCTCGGCGGCGATATTCGAACGCAGATCGGCCGTCGGATCGCCAATCGTGTCGACATACGCGGCGCACCACGGCACACCGGCCGAATTCGTCAAGGCCGGGCCACCTCCGTAGAGTAATGCCGTGGTGTGCGAGTCGTTTCCCCCACCAGTCATCGAACGGTACAACTCTGCCTCGGCTTCAACGGCTTCGGCCAACTGGCCCTTCGCGCTTTTGTTCAGCATCGCGACGATCGAGCCGACAATTTCCAGATGACTCAATTCTTCGGTCGCGATATCGAACAACAGATCCTTGCGGCCAGGATCATCCTCGCCAACGGCCTGGGTAAAGTATCTGCAGGCGGCGCCGAGTTCTCCTTGGGGACCACCAAATTGCTCGAGCAGCAGATTCGCAAGACCTGGGTTCGGCGCCGCGACGCGCACGGTGTATTGAAGGCGTTTGTTGTGAATGAACATGAGACTTCTCCGGTGATTGGCCGCAGCAATCCCGCACGGGCACAGACGGGGACCATTAATGTCCCTGTACCCGTGCAGAGTCGCACATGACCATCGATCAATCCGGACAGCGGGCCAACCACATGGTCGTCCGCACCCAACAGTGGGCGCCCGGGTCTCAGAGCGAGCGCCCTGGCGGATGCGCTGCGAGAATGCCGCGCATGGCAACGCGTTGCCGATTCTGATGCAGCATGCACCGTGCCCATCGAGAAAATTCCGCCGTCTGACCTGCCATGCCGGCTTGCACCATGGCTCCACGGGAAAATTGGCGGGTGGCGCTGAACTCCAGGTGAATTCGATTAACCGATCCGTGCGTCGGTGGAAAGCCGCTATTTACGTGGACTACCTTCTGCCCTTGTGTAGCGGCAGGAGGAGACGCTATTCGCCGCGTGGCAGTCGTACGGCAAACACGGTTTCGTCATTTTCGGAGCGAACTTCGATCTCGCCTCCGTGAGCCTTCGCGATTTCGCGCACGATGTACAGTCCGAGGCCGAGGTGACTGTCATCGTTGTATCCTTCACTTTGATCCACACCGCGCCTCAAAGGCTCAAAAAGCTGCTCCATAGCTGCCGGCCCAATCGCAGCGCCGCTATTCAAGACAGCGATATGAATATCGGCCTCCTTACCGGTCACAATGACCCGCACCGGTGTCGTCGATGCCCCGTACTTGACGGCATTCAGAACGAGATTTCCGAGCAATTGCTGCAAACGTGGGCCGTCCCAGACACCGTCACATTTCCCCTGTATCGTCAGATCCAGCTGGCGATCAGGATGTATCGCGCGAAGCTGGTCCAGTTCGTCGCGAAATACGGCAGCCAGGTCCACATGGGTCGGAACTATATTGATGCCAAGACCGAGCTTCGTCCGGTTGAAATCGCTGAGATCGTCGAGAAGAGACTGCATGCGGGCGCCGCTTCGGATCAGGCGACTCGCAGCACCCGTCACTCTCTCTCCGGCATTCAACCCGACGAGATACGATGCGGTCATCTGAATGGTCTGGAGCGGGCTGCGCATATCGTGCCCGAGCATTCCGAGAAACAGGTTGCGAGCCTGGTCCACTTGCTTGCTGAAAAGGCCGACTGATTCAGCCAGTGCCTGGTCGATGGCTTCGTTGAACCGGATGACATCGTCCAATTCCAGTTCGTTGCTCGGGCAGTGGTCCATCCATAGCCGAAGGACACTGGCGCGGAGCGCTCGGTATTCCGCTGTCAATTGCTTGATGTCGAAACCGCTGCGTGCCCGCAGGATCGCGTGTGTTTGTGCCGCGGTTTCTGGAGCGTCGACTATTACTGGCGCGCGTCCTTGTGATTTTTCGACTTGTGCGTTTCTTGTCTGGGCGGCGGACAGAACCTTCGCGATCGCCTCCAGGATCTGTTGCGCATGGTCGCGTAAAGCGGGCGATTTCAGATTTGCGGCAGCCGGCAACAGCGTGCACGCGAATGCCTCCCATTGCGAGAGGATCGCTTCCATGTTCCGCAAAAGGAAGTCGGCCAGTCGCATGCGCGCCTCGAATAGTGGCAATGAGCCGTGAATTGAACGTCTATACCGGACCCATACTACGCGGAAATCTTACGAATGACCGCCTCGGGTCTGCCAATTGCGTCCCGGCAGGCACAGTCGGGAGAAACGCAATGTTCCCAGGCCAAGCTCACCACTTACTTGTCGCAGATTATGACCCTGGCTTGCTCGCCGCATACGTCCACTATTTCGAGATTCACGGCTACGAGGTTCGGGCCGCTCAAGACGGAGTCGATGCGCTGGCCGAGTACTGTCGGTGGCTTCCGGCATTCGTTATCCTCGACATTCAGATGCCTCGACTCGACGGTCGGGAAGTGGCTCGGGAGATCAGGCGCCGTAGCTGCAACCCCTCACCACTGCTTGTCGCGGTGTCCGGTTTGTCATCGCAGGTCGAAAGGGAGCTAAGCCTTCGGTCGGGTTTCGACCACCATTTTGCAAAACCTGCCCAACTGCCGGTCATTCTTGCCATGGTTGCCTCTCACTCGCGCATCAGCGACGCGAATATCGCCCTGGTTCATAGCCGTTGTGACTGACCGCTTTCGCGACGCAGGTCGATTGACCGCTTGTGGCCGAACGCGGTCCGATGACAAACCGCGGTCAACCTCGAACGACCTTCATCGTCTCGACCAGCGGACCATCGCGAAACGCAGATCGCGTCCGCTTAAGGTCGATTCTTCAACGAACTCAGTGCCGAAAGCGCCTGAAAAAGCTGCGAATGTCGGCCGCGAGGAGTTCAGGTTCTTCCATTGCCGCGAAATGGCCACCGCGCGGCATGTCGGTCCATTGCGCGATATTGAATACTCGTTCCAGCCATTCGCGTGGGGGGTGGTTAATCTCTTTCGGAAAGTGTGCAAAGCTCACCGGCGGCAATACCCGTTGTCCTGGGGTGAAACGCAGGGGTTGCAACCGGTTTTCCCAGTACATTTGAATTGCGGTACCAATGCTCTGGGTGTACCAGTAGAGCGACAGGTTGGTAAGCAACTCATCTTTCGAAAATCGCCCCTCGATAACCCCGTCGCAATCGCTCCAGGCGCGAAACTTCTCGCCGATCCACGCGGCCAGCCCGGCCGGCGAGTCGTTAAGCGACGCGGCCAGAGTTTGCGGCCTCGTGGCGTGCATATGCGCATAACCGCCCTCGAGCGCAGCCCACTCGCCTTTCTCTCGAAGGTAGTTTTGTTCTGGGATGGTAAGCGGCGAATCAGCGGCATCAATTGCCGGTTCGTACGATGTCGGTAGAAAGTTTAGATGAATTCCATCGACTACCTGGGAGTGGCGCGAGGCAAGCACGACCGACACCCCCGCGCCCAGATCACCACCCTGAGCGCCAAATCGCTGGTAGCCAAGACCACGCATCAGCGACGCCCACAGATCGGCTACCTGAAACGCCGAAGTACCAGCGGCGGCAGGTGCCGGCGAAAATGCAAAGCCCGGCAGTGACGGAATAACGACGTCGAAGGCATCGTTCGGGTCCGCACCGAATGCAGCCGGGTCGCGCAAACGATCCGCCAGCTCACGAAATTCGAAGAACGATCCGGGCCACCCATGCGTGACGACCACCGGGTATGGCCGCGGTCCAACACCACGCTGATGAACGAAGTGCACACGCTGACCGTTCACGTTGGCCATAAACTGAGGCTGCTGGTTCAGACCGCGTTCCGCGGCCCTCCAATCAAAACTGTCGGCCCAGTACTTCACCAATTCGCGCAGCCATGTGGTGTCTGTGCCCTGTTGCCACGGCCCTGAAGGTGTCGCGGATGCCCACCGACTGTCGCGCAAACGCCGGCGCAAGTCGGCGATCTCAACATCGGACACGCAAATTTGAAATGGCTCGATATGCATGGCACCTCCTCTGGAAGGATGCAGTCGATTCTCCACGATCTAACTGACAGTGCCGAACGACCACGGTTGGCTGGGCTTTGTACGACGACGAAGTTCCGTAGACGGACCCTGAACCGCCGTTCCGACTTTTGCCATCGCAACATCGTTCCTCGAAGTCTAACGGCCATCCGTCCACGCCAGGTCGCGTGCCGCTTATTGGCAGTTGCAGACGTTCACTGAGGGCGCAGACGTGTCTTCGGCAATTGTCCGCTGACGAGAAGCCAGATGATCGTGGCCGCCCCGATGCGGGTGTCACTGTCGCCAGTTCAACTTCCTGTTGCCGTCTCATCCATGCCATCGGTGGCATAAACAAATTCTATATGGCTCACCGTGCCGTGAGTGAGCACATTGCGCGGCCGATTGTAAGTTCTTTGTCTTCAGATTTCTTGCAACTCCGTCCAGCTTACTGCTTGAACCGCGACCACAATGTGTCCCCTGCGCGGTGAAACCCTCCAGATCGGCAGAGCCGGTTCGGCCCTGCCCGCCATGCCACGCCGTTACGGCGTGCGCGGAAACTCGAACGCGTCGAACAGATCACCGATTGCGGGCGAATTGACCGGCACATACGGATGCGTCTGCAGCTGGATCGGATTCGGCAGATTGTCGCGGCTTCTCTGCGTGATCGGCTTTAGATGCCAGTTGCGTTCGATGAACTTCAGGATCGACGCGTGATCCGAGTACTGATGCACGACACGGCCGCCGCGCGAGTATGCCGACACGACGATCATCGGAATGCGCGGGCCGTCGCCGAAGTAATCGAGCGGCTGGATGTAGCCTGAGTCGTAGTAGCCGCCGCCTTCGTCGGTCGTGACCAGGATCGCCGTCGAAGCCCACAGGCTCGGGTCGCGCTGTACCTTCTCGATCAGCTTGTGCACGAACGATTCAAAAAGCCCGAACTTCGACGACTCCGGGTGCCCGTCGAGCAGGCCGCCCGGCTTCACGAACGAAACCGCCGGCAGCGTGCCATTCGCAATGTCCGCGTACAGATCGGTCGTGTCCTGCAGATGCGCACTGACTAGCGCGGGGTTCGTCATGATCGCGGTTTCATACAGGAACGGGTTGCAGATATTGCAGTAGACACTCGTGGCCGGCGTCTTGACAAACGTATTCCAGCCTTCGCCGTAGTACTTCCACGAGATGCTCTTCTCGATCAGAGTATCGGCGATCGTGCGCACCGGCGACGGCGGGATCGTGAACGTATTTGTATTCACCGTGCCGTCCCCGTTGTAGCCGGGGTTGTAGTTGTTCAGCAGGTAATACGTGTTCGGCTCGCACTTCGCGTCCGGCTTGTACGGCAAGCGGTCCAGATAGTGGCGCAGCGTGCCGGCGCCGGGCTGATGACTGTCCGAGCAGTTGGTATACGTGCCGCCCGAATAGCCGTCCTGCGTGTAGTAGTTGTTGGTGCCCGGTTGCGGCAGCGGATTCTCGATCTGATCGGCGGGCGGTTTCGCGGCATTGCCGTTGCCGTCCGTGTAGTAGAGCGCGTCAGCCGTGCCGATCATGATGCTGTTCGCGCCCGTGCCGCCCATCACCGGCTGGTGATAGTTGTCGCTAATCGTGAATTGGCGCGCAAGATGCGTGAAGTACGGCATGTCGCCTGTATTCACGTTGTAATAGCCGAGCGCGGTTGCGCCTTCGCCGGTGGTCTCGTCGTTGAAATTCGCGGGCTGCGGCTTGCCGTTCGAACCGGCGCCAATCGAGGTCTCGACCCATGCGAACAGATCCATCTGGCAACCGCTCGGATTATCGAGCGTGGCGTGATCGAGGCTGCAATCGGCCTGTTGCCAATTCTGGTAGAAGCGGTGCACTGGGCTGTTGATGTACTGATCATAGTCGGGACCGACGCGCGAGATCTGGTACGGTCCGTTCGGCAGGTTATACGTGTTCGAGCCGAAGCGCGTATCGACGCTATGCTGCGGCACGCCGCTCGCCCCGGTAGTCAGGTGCACGACGTCCCAGGGCTCAATCATGGCGCCCTCGGCAGCCTGAGCCACTGTGAGTGTGGCGAACGGCGGCGGACTGGTATCGCTAGGCGTGCTCGCCGTACCGCCGGTATTCGGCGCCGGGAGCACCGTATAGGGCTGTTTGCCGCTTGGCGCCATATCGAAGCGCTTCGGGTCCGTGGCGCTGGCCGTGTATTGCGCGGCTAGCGCGAAGTTAGGTCCTGGGCGGCCGTCGGCCGTGATGATGCCCTTCGACAGCAGGTTCGCCACCGTCTGCCCCCGGCGCGGCGTGTAAGCGCCGAATACGTGATCGAACGTGCGGTTCTCGCCGACCACCACGATGACATGCTTGATCGGCGACGCGGTGTTCACCGCGGCTGCGGCGGCCTGCTGCTGGCTTTGCGCGACTGCCGGCCAGATAGCCGCGGCAAGCGCGAAGGCAGCGGCGCTGCAAAGCAGGCCTCCTCTAAATGCTGGGGTACTAATTACATTGGCAATTTTCTTCACGAACGCCTCCATGACGTTACCCGGATGAGCAAGCGGTAATGTGGCGTGTGGTAACAACGAGCAGCTCCCTGCGTGGAGACGCTGCCTCTCTCTTACAAAGCATTACGACGGAGAGAAGTTATAGGTTGGCAATGACGATATAGAGACAAAAAGAAGTCGATGGCGTGTGAATTTTCTAACGAATAACTTTCAATGCGATCCGTATTGCATAATTCGCCCGCGGCACTGGATTGGACGACAACGATGTGCCCGCAACAAAGGTGCGCAAGCGCATCATTGACCATTGCCGTTATCTCGTCGCTTCAACAGGAACCGGCACTATACTTTCGCATGTCCTTATCGTTATTGCAGATTTCGACCACGCATCCGGTTTTTATTTGGCATTACTGTATGCAGACGGTCCATTCCATCTCGGCCAGTTTGAGTCGTTCGGCATCGTGGACCAGATCATCAACAATTGGCTAGCTTCATCAAATTTTCTCTGTTGCCAACTTCAGACCTAGCCCGACAAACAAGGCGCCCATGGTCTTAGTCAACCATGCGGAAATAGCCTGGTTACGACGAAGTGCGCCTGTCATTCTCGCCGCAAGAAACACGTAGGTGATACTCGTTGATATTCCGACCATATTGCCAATCACGCCTAACGCAATGAGATGCTTCACAGGACTCGGGTCTTGTGCGTTCATGAACTGAGGAAGCAATGCGATGTAAAACAGAGCGACTTTCGGATTCAAGACGTCGCTGAGAAAGCCTTGCCAGAAGATGAGATGTAAAGCTTTTTTCTTGGCATCACCGCTGACAGGGAGAGCAATTCCCTTGGAGCGCAATGCTCCCAAGCCAAGGTAAATGAGATAAGCCGCACCGACCCACTTTACAGCGGTGAACGCCGTTGCTGATGCCAAGAAAAGCGCCGAGAGACCAGTTACCGCAGCGAGCAAATGCACATAGGCGCCGAGATTAATTCCGAACGCAGCACATAGCCCTGCCGCACGTCCTTGTGCAATTGTTCGCCCAAGCATGAACAACATGTCGGGACCAGGCACGAGACAAAGAACAAGACTCGCGGCTACAAAGAGCATGTATGTATGCAGACTCATAGTTTCTCCGGTTCAATCTCGGGAGGGGGCGGACAAAGCTTGCCATAAACAGGGCTTGAGGGCGGTGAAAAAATATTGTTGCCGCCATTGTCGATCTGCCCGCATTGGGTCAGTTAGGGCAGCCTTAATGTCCGCTTTCAGGTGAGCTGGCTGTCCCTTGTGGGTCGCGTGCCGCCGATCAGAGATTCACGCGGCTCAGGTCGCGTATGCTCTTTGCATGAGGCACTACGCGGCCACTTTCGGCCGTTCGACATTGCTGGATGAATCGTCGACAATCTGCAGAGGCTTTGCCATCGGGCCACTAACGCGCACAGTCCGTATCGAGTCTTCACATGCCACATATCGAATTGAAGCAGGCTGAGAAATCGGATCATCAGCTAATCGTGAACCTGATGCAGTTTTATAACTATGACTTCAGCGAGTGGGTTCCGCTTTCGTTTGCGGAAGACGGGTTCTTCGCTATCCGTCCGAAGGTTGAATATCTTTCCAGTCCAACGACGATTCCACTTCTCATTCTTGTTGACGCCCAAATTGCCGGTTTCGTGATCGTCGACGACGAGGTTCATGCCGCAGGGGCGCAGCACAATATCGGCTACTTTTTCGTAGCGCGGCGTTATCGCGGTCTAGGTGTGGGAACGCGGGTCGTGTCCGATTTGCTGTGCAAATTCCCCGGCCGTTGGCAGATATGGCACGTCAGGGAAAATTTGGGAGCAGCGGCGTTCTGGGCAAAGGTTGTCCCCGTTTTATCCGACGGCAAATATGTCGTCCATTCTCTGCCCATCGACGACTGCAATGCGACGCTGTACCGGTTCGACCGATGAAAGGTCGTTCGGCTGGGTGCGGCCGAGGCCGTGTGAAAACGGAAAAGTACTCGGTTTTCGGGCGTCGTTTTACCTTTCCCAAGGTGCCGCCAAGCCGATATGGCGCGATCTGAAGGGTCGATTTATTCGACTGCTACTTTTAGCTTGCGTTTTCACACGGCCTCGGCCGCGTGCTGCCCGACGCGTCAGGCACATCTCGACCCACAAGGGACCTTCGCGTGCCACGTACGAGTGTCCGGTGAACACCTCAAGGTTGCCGTCGCATTGCGAGCTGTAAATCCCGCTAAGATACGTTCTTTCCTCAAGAGGTTTCTGCTCATGACTACGTTAGCCGGTCGCCCCAACACCGCACTTGTCGTGATCGATCTTCAAAATGAAGTCGTCGCGAACGCATATCGATGCAATGAAGTGCTCGACGCGGTCAACGTGCTCATTGAGCGGGCACGCACCGCGCACGTGCCAGTTGTTTGGGTCCAGCACACCGACGAAGACCTCAAGGAGGGCAGCGAAGCATGGCAGTTTGTTGCCGAACTTGCTCCAGCGCCAGGGGAAGCGGTTGTCGAAAAAAGTTATCGCGATGCGTTTGAAGACACTGATCTAGAGCAGGTTCTATCCAGGCTCGGCGTAGGCAAACTCATTGTGACCGGAGCGCAGACGGACATGTGCGTTCGCTCGACCCTGCATGGCGCACTCGTGCGCGGCTATGACGCCACTCTGGTCAGCGATGCCCATACGACTGAAGACATGACGACAACTGGCGCGCCGACACCGGACGCCGTGATCAGGCACACCAATATGTACTGGAGCAAGCAAAGGGCACCTGGCCGCTCGGGCGGAGTAATCGAGAGCAAAGACGTCGATTTCGCGCCGTGTGGTCCCTGAATACGGCAAGCAACCGCCCAAGCCGTATGCTGCGGTCCGTTGGGAGGCCGAAATCCGGCCCAAATTGGCCACTACGTTCGCTGCCCTGTGTGACCGAAACTGGCCGGACTCCGGCCGTTGGAATCAAGACGCTTATCCGCTCGACCGGAGCGTTGCCTACACGCGTTTGCAACGTGGGCGATGCGCCCGGGGACCACTCCCCGAGCTACCGCGTGACAGCTACGCGAGCGGTCAGATCTCTATGACGTCCCCCATCACATCTTTGAGCGCCAGTAAAACGCTGAGCGAGGAAAGCGTTTGTAGGTGGCCTTTTTAGCTCGATGATTTCCTCTGTACCTAGATGTTTCGACTGCTCGGAACAGAGAGTACGCTGGACGACTAAGTCCCATTTTCGCTGACAACTTGCAGACGCAATTCCTTCCGCATTACCTTACCGGTGGCGGTCATTGGCAAGGTTTCAACGAAGCGAATTTCGCGAGGATACTCGTGAGCAGCAAGCCGGGTTTTCACATGTTGCTGGATATCACGCGCCAGATTTTCATCACCGACAAACCCTGGGTTGAGGACGATAAACGCCATCACGATCTCTGTGCGCGCACTATCGGGCGCCCCAATAACCGCAGCCATATAGACAGCAGGGTGGCGCAGTAAAGAGTCCTCAATTGCTCCGGGCCCGATGCGGTATCCTGCGCTCGTTAT
Source organism: Paraburkholderia sp. GAS348 (assembly GCF_050434205.1). NCBI lineage: Bacteria > Pseudomonadati > Pseudomonadota > Betaproteobacteria > Burkholderiales > Burkholderiaceae > Paraburkholderia > Paraburkholderia sp. GAS348. The sequence continues at coordinate 34,169 of NZ_JBNPVT010000027.1, read as the reverse complement.
AACGTCGTCGTCGCGGCCGACGAAGCGAAAGAAACCATCCTCATCGCAGGTCGCCAGATCTCCCGTGACGAGATACCGGCCCCGATACTTCTCGCGGGTCGCTGCTTCATGCTGCCAGTAGCCCAGGAACATGACAGGGTCAGGGCTCTCGACGCCGATATTCCCGATCGTCCCGGGTGGCTGCTCCTGTCCCGCATCATCAACGATCTTAACGCGATGCCCCGGCACGCACCGACCGATTGCGCCAATGCGTGGCTCGTAGAGGGCAGCGCAAGATGAGAGAACGACGTTGCACTCGGTCTGACCGTAAAACTCGTTGATTGTCACACCCAGCGTGTTCCTACCCCACTCGATCAGCTCCTCGCCCAAAGTCTCACCACCGCTTGCAACGGATTTAAGCGACAACGACCAGCGTTCCGGCCGCTCCACAGTACGCATCATCTTCAAAGCTGTCGGCGGAAGAAACGTATGCGATACACCGTGACGCTCCATCAGATCGAATGCCGCCTCTCCATCAAATTTCGCAAATCGCCTCGCGAGCACCGGGACGCCGTGATGCCACGCCGGGAGCAGGACATCAAAGAGACCCCCAATCCAGGCCCAATCAGCAGGGGTCCACATCAAGGTCGCGTCGGTCGGAAATCCTTGCTGTGAAAGCTCGACGCCCGGAAGATGTCCCAGCAGCACCCGATGCGCATGAAGCGCCCCTTTAGATTTTCCGGTAGTTCCAGACGTATAAATAATGACGGCGGGGTCATCGGCCGTCGTTTCGACGGGTGTGAAATCACTGGACGCAGCTTGCAACTCGCCCCAGAACGAATAAATCCCTGCTTGAGTTCCCGCCTCCCCACCGTCGACGTTATAAATGCTTTGCAGTTCTGGCAGCGACTGTCGGATGTCCCGTAATTTCTCGATGCCTGAAAGATCGGTAATTAGCGCGACGGTGCCGCTGTCGCCCAAGCGGTGCTCAATAGCATCGACGCCGAACAAGGCAAAGAGTGGAACCGCAATCATGCCCGCTTTGTACACAGCCAGATGCGCTATCGCCGTTTCAGCAGACTGAGGAAGGAAAATCGCGACCCTGTCACCACGGCGCGCACCATGACGTAGAAGCGAATTTGCAAAACGGCCCGACAGCGATTTCAGCTGGTCGAACGAATACTTCGTAGCCTTCCCATCATGGTCCTCATAAATGAGGGCAACGCGCCCGCTACCGTCAGCCCATTTGTCGCAGGCGTCCACACCGATGTTGTAGTTTGCAGGGATATTCCACGCAAAGTCCGCTGTAACACTCTCGTACGTCTGTCCTTCTAGCTTCATCTCCGCCTCCAACTATCGAAGTACCTCTGTGCTTAATCCTGGAGCCCTTTAGGCGGTTCGTAGCGAGGGAACCCGTTATATTCGGTGACTCGCTCAGCGTTGGCGAGCGGCCAGGAATGTCGGGCGTTGGGAACCCCGCCGTCCACGCGGATCACTGTACCGTTAATGAAGGCCGATGCCTCCGAAAGTAGGAAAATCGCAGCGCTCGCGAGCTCAGATTCGGTACCAAAACGTTGCAGCGGCACTTTATGCTTCAGTTTGCGAAGCAATGCCTGGTATTCTTCGTTATAGCTGTCCATGCCTGCGGAGGCGATCCACCCCGGCGCCACGGCGTTCACCCGAACGCCGGCATGCCCCCATTCACAGGCTGCTGTCTCGGTCAAATTCCAGACACCCGCCCGTGCGGCGCCCGAATGACCCATCCCGGGCATGCCCCCCCAAATATCCGCCAGCATATTCACGATCGCACCACCGTGACCCGCCATCCATTGGGTAAAGCACTCGCGCGACATGAGGAATGTCCCATGGAGGTTGTTACGCACTACAGCGTCCCAGCCATTCAGTGAGATTTTTTCCAGCTTTGCCGGGAATTGTCCACCGGCACAGTTAAACAGGCCATCGATGTGGCCGAAGTCCGCGAGAGCCGCCGCAACCGTCTGTTTCACGCTGGCTTCATCGCGAATATCGCAAGCATATAAGCCGATTCGGTCTGCACTTTCCGGATAGTCCACATTAAGCTCGTCACGAACCGCAGTCAATTTGTCCGGATTCCGTCCGACCATGATCAGCGTCGCGCCCAGCGAGGTAAGCTCGTGCGCCGTGCAGCGGCCAAGGCCACTTCCGGCACCGGTTACCATCACAACTTTTCCGTCAAACAGGCCAGGTCGAAACACCGAACGGTAGCGGGCACTGACTGATTCATTTACGCGGTCCTTCATATCGTCTCTCCGATTTGGCGATGCGGGCGCCCGGCCTTTGGTGCCGATTGTTCCGTAAAAAAGGAACTCCGTGAATCGGCTGCAGGTGCAATCATGTGGCTCGATCACAGTCCGAGCTTTGCTTGCAAAGTAGTACCTTTAAAGACCCAAAATACGAGAAATTAATTCCATAGTTTGCAGCGCGTCTCTGCCTTGGTGATAAAGGCCTGCTCGCCAGGGATAGTGGCTCGGCAGGCGTTTTAACCCGCATCAGATACATATCGTGAATCATGCTTCCATCGGCGCGGATAGCCGCCGCTGACTGTGTCGGGTCAGGCCAGGTTGCAATGCACCCCGGCTGTGACACTATGCAATACGGGACGCGACTCCCGCACCGAGGCCACCACCACGTAGGCGACCACCGATGGGGCAGTCCTTCGTGGTTTAGGTGTGTGGTGGCAAGGGCGACTCACCTCGCGATTAGAAGCTACCGTCCGTCGACGTCGAAAGCGACTCCAGGGCGTGCACCGCCTTCAGCCGAGCCTCCACAGCCGGCCCGACCACCGCCAGTGCATCGCTTCCCGCCACGAACACGCGCGGCGGAATGTCCAAACCCGCGAGCTCTACCAGGACCTGGCCGAGCTTGTCCGGATCGCCCGGTTGCTGGCCGGCGTATGGGGACCACATTTCCTCGGCGCTGACTTCGGCGGCTGCGTAATCGTCGATACGCTTGTCCGGCCATTTGGCGTTGGCTGCGTCCAGCAGGTCCGTGCGGAAGAATCCCGGCTCGACCACCGTGATCTTGATGCCGAACTTTCCGACCTCCTCAGCCACGGCAAGCGAAAGGCCCTCCACGGCGAACTTGCTCGCGCTGTAGGCGCCGCAGTGCATCAGGCCGACCACGCCTGCCACGGAACTGACGTTGATGATGTTCCCGGAGCGCTGCCTGCGCATGATCGGCAGCGCTGCGCGCATCACGTTGCTCACGCCCCAGAAGTTCGTCGCGAGCAGGTGTTGAATGTCTTGCGTTCCCAGTTCCTCGTAGTTGCCTAAGAGGCTGTATCCGGCACTGTTCACGACTACATCGATACGACCGAACTTCTTTTGCGCCTCTTCTACCACGGTCGTTGCCTGCGCCTCATCGGAGACGTCGAGCCGGAGAATCTCCAGATTCTCGCCGGCCAGGTCGCGCAGGGCATTGCCCATTTTGTCCAGGTTCCTGCCTGTAGCAACGACCCGATCACCCGCCTTCAATGCGGCCCTGGCTGTACCAGCGCCGATACCGCTGCCAGCACCCGTGATAAACCACACTTTGCTCATGCTCACACTCCCAGTCCTGGTCAATGCTCTTCACTCTAGGCAGATTGACTGAGAAGAAAAACACCCTAGTACTGAACATGCTTTGAAGATATTCTTCAAAGCATGAGACTCAATCAGCTTGATGGACTGCTCGCATTCTGGAAGGTCGCGGAGCACCGTGGCTTCTCTGCCGCCGCGGCAGCGCTCGAGGTTTCGCCTTCTGCGCTCAGTCAGGCGATCCGCCACCTGGAGGCCCGGCTCGACGTCAGGCTTCTCAACCGGAACACGCGCAGCGTCAGCCTCACTGAAGCCGGACAGGCATACCTGTCCCGGATTGGACCGGCGTTGAGCGACGTGCTGGAAGCCGGAGAGCAGCTTCATGAGCTTCAGGGCCGGCCATCGGGCGTCCTGCGCATCAACGCAGCGCGAATCTCGACCGCGATGGTCCTCCAGCCGCTGCTGGCCGGGTTCCTGAAGGCCTATCCAGACGTCCACGTGGAGCTGACGAATGACGAGGGCTACGTGGACATCGTCGAAAGAGGGTTCGACGCCGGCATTCGAATGGGAGAGAGTGTCCAGAAGGATATGATCGCGCTGCCTCTCGGCGGCCCGGTTGCCGTATCCATCGTTGGATCGCCTGACTACTTCAAGCAGCATCCCGTGCCGCGCCACCCGTCCGATCTGATCCATCACAACTGCGTTCGGTTCAGGTTTTCAGGCAGCGGGGCCATTCACAAGTGGGAGCTCGAGGTTGACGGCCGCATCGTCGAATACGAGATCAGCGGCAACCTCACGATTAGCGACTCGTTGTTCTCGGTTGAGGCTGCGCTGGATGGCATTGCACTGGCGTACACGTTCGAGCAGCTCGCGCTTCCTCACATCCGGGCCAGAAAGTTGAAACGAGTCTTGAGCAGCTTCTCACCGATTTTCCCCGGGTTCTACCTGTACTACCCGAGCAGACGCCAGCAGCCTGCCAAGCTGAAGGCCCTGGTGAACTACGTGCTGGCGCATTCCAGCCCGGAGACGATTGGAATGTCAGCAACCGTGCCCGCGACAGACGTGTAGTAGTACGACCATTTTTTCGGCGACCGAAAGTCTGCGTCGGGCCGACAAATTCCGCACGAAGGTAAGCATCGCGCGACCATTAGACAGTGGAAACAACCGCCGACTGTACCGACGGCCATTCGAATCAGGATGCAAAATCCGAATGGCCGGTTTGCCGCAATCAACGGTCAACCGTTACACGAACGTGATCGGCCTCTCCCTAACCTTCAGCGTCAGACCGTAGCCCCTACCGCGCGAGCGGCACAACGCCGTTGACGCTCCGCGTGTTTTCTACCGACTGCCGTTTCCCGTCGTCAAGATTCCACCGCCGTCCGACTCCGTCTCTGTGCTCGCCGTGCTCTCTACACGTTCAATCCGTACTTGCATCGACCGTGCGTCTGTCAAACCCAGGGTCTTCGCCGCGGCATAAGAGAGATCGATAATTCGGTGTTTGATGTATGGTCCGCGATCGTTGATACGCACGACAACCGACTTTCCTGTTGCCAACGAACTGACGCGCACATAGCTGCCGAGCGGCAATGTTCGATGGGCAGCCGTTAATGCGCCGCCATCATAGCGTTCTCCGTTTGCGGTCAGATGCCCCTGGAACGTTGCCGAATACCATGACGCCTCGCCGGATTGCAACATCTCGTGTCGCATGCGACAGGAATCAACTCTGCACGCAGCATGGTCGGACGCAATCTGTCCGCAAGCCGCGAACAAAGCGCAGATTCCCAAAACTCCCAAATAGCGGAGTGATAGCACCATAGACCACATGTCAGTTAATGAGGCATGGTTTTAACGTTCTCAAAAAGTTCAGGCAAGCCGCGTGCCCGGGCGAAATAACATCTTGACAATTTTTATTAGATCTCATGCAGTGGGTCTGTCAGTCCGACCCTTATTTCATTGCAGGTGTCGCCGATGCGATTGGTACTGGCCATGACGAAAATACGTGAAATACGTATTCATTTGCCTGGGGCCACATGGCTATCATAACGGCCACCAATCTCGCCCGGTGCGCGAAGTTACACGCTGCACCGCCCAATTGTTCCGGCTGCTCGCCACGATGCAACGTCCACAACGTTCCGGACGTCGAACGGGTTTGCAAGGCAACTCGTGAGTAATGCGTCTGCATAAGGTTCAACGGATATTATCACCTGCGGTGCGATGGACCGCTCAGTGTCGAGTACGCGCTGGCAGAGATGACCACGTGAACGACCGTTATAACCTGGAAGCTGCGACGACAAAGTATGGTTAGCGGCGGCGGTCCGGCGAAATTCTTCAGTGCGGTGATTTCCGGTGCGTTCGCGCAATAACTGTTGCTTCCGAGCGGGGATGCTATGGTCGCTTGCGCTCTTGACGGTCAGATTCACCTGTACCAATTGGACAAAACATCGGGTGGCTATCGGGAAGCTAGCGTTCCACTACCCTCTTGCCAAACGGAACACCCGGCGGCAGTGTTCCTGATGGTCCGCGACGGGGCAACTATGTTGCTGAGCAGAATGCCTCCCTATGGCAATGTTGGGCCGAATGCGTGTTGCCATTGCCGTCAGATAATTACCGGCCAGTTTCGGCCGTTCGACCGCACACGCAAATGGACATTCAAATGTCGGAGCCGCACTCGGCAGTGGACGCTCATCCCATCAATTATCAACCAGCCCCCAATCCCGTTGTCGGCTTGGAGCTGAAGAAAGGGAAAGCGAGATGACCGCTGCGAACTTCTACTGTGAGCAAGTACGGCAACAGCTAGGAGTTGCCGCACTCTTGCCGGTCGATTACGTGCTCGTACAGCTGCTCACACGCCGGTCCCGACCAGACAGCGAGCCCCAGGGATAGCAGGAGTATTTATCGTCGCGTTCGATGTGGTCAAAAAGAACGGGGGGTAATCATAAAATCTCAACAGCAATTGCAATCGAGGAACTGTCGAACGAAGTTGGGAAAAACCGAATCGCCTTACCGGTCGTCAGCGGCTTTTCTCGATCACTCTCGATGATATAGTCAACGTTAGTAAAATACTCTTTGCCATCCTCGCCCCGCACAAACGCGTTTTTCCCGTTTGCGTACTCAATTTCCCCATTTATCTTTCCAGGTATCTTAGCTTGCTCGATGATATCGTTAGAAATTCCCGAAACGCGACTAATCCAATCGCCGTTTTTCAGCGACCGTTCTCGATCAATCTTTTCTGTATTTTTCAGATAATGCGTCGGTATATCGTGGCTCACGCAAAACGAGTAATCAAATGCATACGTGGTCCCCTTGCGCCCAGAACCGAGTTCAAGAACGTTGATCACATTAAATTCTTGAGATCGATTCGTGAACTTACTTAGCACCGGAGACATATACGGAAATTGAAACCGGAACGTCGAGCGACTCTTGCATACAGAACTCAAAACTTCCAGAAAATCCCTATCGACCACAGTGTATTGTTCCTCCTGACGGCTCGAGTTCTTTTGCAATGCAAGCAGGCAACTATCCAGCGCGACTCGTCCAAAGCCTTTGTGGATAGCGTATGCCTCAGACATTGCCGAATCAAGAAGCTGGATTAATCTTCTAAGATTTCCGTTGGAGGCGTAAATCAACTGTTCAACACCATCGCCAAAATCATTGCCGGCTTCAATTTCAAAAATTTCATCAGCGGCTACCGTCTCCTCCTCCTGCCCTGTATAGTTCGCAATAATTTCAATGGTTCGTCTTCTCAGCCCTTTATAGCTTGTTATGTCGTAGATATTCTCCTCCAACTTTACGACATCGCCGTAACGGGTTTCTGTCAATATATCGGAATACGAGTGCGGATAGAGCGCAATCTTGGTCCGAATAAAATTCGCAGTTCTGAACTGGTTCATCAATACTTCGAAGAGCGATGCGGACTCTGCTTCTTTGAAGAATTGTTTATCAAGCGCTCCGGCTTCGTCGATTAGAAGCAAGATCTTTGCATCGCTGTCGTCAAATAGTCGACGGTAGCACTCTTCAATATCCTTGATTCCCGGGTTGGGTTTTTGCTTGATTTCAGAAAATTTCGTTTGCTTATAATCGATGGATAGCTCAAAAAACCCTGGCTTGGCGCCACCCTTCAGACCGATTTCGGATGTTAACTTGTCGACATACTCTTCGCTGCCAAGCGTCACTAATTTTCTTAGTGCCGAACCCATTTTCTGCATATAAGCAGGATCCGCCACTAATGATTTCATGCCCATATGAATGCGGCCCAGATCTTTTACGTTTTGCAAGTGCTCGTAAATTGAAGTTAACTCTTCAATTACTTTTATGATAATTGACCGGTATATTTCCTGAGGGGTATTCAAATGTTGAAAATCGCTCAGGCGGATCATGACCGGGAGGATGACCGGCTCCCCCGATTCAAGCGTTGGCAACAAACTAAAGAGGTAGTATGCGTGGTTCGCTCGGAGATACATTGTTTTCCCCGAGCCCATTCGCCCCTTAATAATACTATTCTCAAAATCGAAAGGTGTGGTTAATCCATCGAGTGGATTAACGAACAGCTTGAGAATTGCACTTAGATCGTATTCGTCTGCGTTTCGAGTCTTAAAAGGACGGCTTACGTAGATTTTTTGCAGTTCGTTGGCGTTGTTCATCGCAGTCGGTCGGGGAAGTCATTGTACTAACTAAACCTTACCATTGATGCGGATCCGATGGAGCCTTAAGAGATAGGCTCTTGGGAGCAAGCCGTGCGAAAGTCTCGGTCGCTCAGTCTGGCTGATGCCGCAGACTAACGTTCCAACACAAGTAGTAACCGAGGTCTTTGCGAACGTAAGTTGCGACCTCACGCGAGTACTGCTTGAGTCCAATTGACGGCCGCTGTGATGGCTCGTGCCGTCGTTAGGTGAACGACAAGATGCTGGCTAAAAGCTGCCGTACACGCAATGCTGGTTCGAGGGGCAGGAACGGGTCGAGGATCGCGGTAGGGATGCCCATTACTGAGCACCCCCCGCACAGATCCCGGCGTGCCCAATTCGGGCACCGTGCTCCTACCTCGGGTGTTTGACGGCGAAGCGCCGATCAGGCCACGGATGAAGGATTCGAGGGGGCGGAAGCCAGGCATTGGCGATTCGTCTCATTCGCTCCCACGTCATGGCGTCCTTCTGACTGCGCCGCCGGAGCGTGCGCCGCCATAGATCGGTGACGTGATGTCGGAATGCGACGAGTGCCCGTGCGTTGGTGGGCACCGCATGATACGCAAAGTATCCGTGAACCACCTGCCTGAGCCAATGCCCTTGTACTGGAATCGGTTCGTGCATGCGCTTCCGTAGCGCCTCCTTGATCTGCCTGAGTCTCGCCCGCATGCGATCCCCTCGAGTCTTCCGCTGTAACTGGAAGGCCCCGCGACGAGACCTGCCGCAGATAAAGATGAAACCCAGGAAGGTGAAGGTCTCCGGTCGGCCACGACCCCGGCTCTGGCGGTTGACCGCTGCATAGCGGCCGAACTCCAGCAGCCTCGTCTTGTCCGGATGTAGCTCAAGCGAGAACTCTTCCAGCCTCGATCGCATCGCATCCCGGAAGCGCCGCGCGTCAGCTTCGTGTTCGAAGCCCACAACGATATCATCCGCATACCGCACGATGATCACGTTGCCTTTGGCTTCTCGCCGTCGCCACCGGTTGGCCCAGAGATCGAAGACGTAGTGCAGGTACACGTTCGCGAACAGCGGTGAAGCTACTGATCCCTGTGGTGTACCGGTCTCACTGACGCTCAGCTCTCCGTCTTCCAGAACACCCGCCTTGAGCCACTTGCGCACAAGGCGGATGATGCGCTGGTCGCCGATTCGGTGCTCAATGAAACGGACAAGCCAACTCTGGCTAACCGAGTCGAAGAAGCTCCGAAGATCCGCGTCCAGAATCCAGTTCACCGGGGTGTGGGTGATGGCCGTCGCCAACGCATCCAGCGCATCATGTTGACTACGCCCGGGCCGAAACCCGTACGAGAAACCAAGAAAGTCTTCCTCGTATATCGCGTTCAGCACTTCCACCACCGCACGCTGGACGATCTTGTCTTCCAGCGCGGCAATCCCCAGCGGGCGCTGTTTGCCGTCCGGCTTCGGTATGTACTGTCGCCGAACAGGCAGTGCCCGGTACGCTCCGCTCTGTACCTGCGAGAACAGGCGCTGGAGATTCTCTTCCAGTTCTGCCTCGTAGTACCGCCACGTCAGGCCATCCACTCCGGGAGCCGCATTGCGTTTGAGCGCAAAGAATGCCATTCGAAGTCGGTCGACTGTGACGTGGTGTAGAAGCGCGGTGAACCGCTCCTTCTTCCGCTGTCTTGCAGCTTGCCGTACACGTTCCAGCCCCTGTGGCACGCTTGCCCGGTTCTGCGCCCGGTGCGTGTGTGGCTGACCCGTGTTCCCCTTGGTCCCCGCCCTTGGCTCCACCCACTCCGTAGCTGGTTCCCCAGCCTTGTTCGCGGGCTTCATCGCTACTACGGCGGAGTCTGACTTCTCCCGTCCGTTCATCATCGGCTACGGCTCCTCGCCTTCCCGACGCGGACCTGTCCATCCTGAGACAGGCCGGACTGGAGATCTCCCGGTTCCCAAACAAGGAGCGTGCGTACATGCCAGGTTCTACGACCACGCCGGGTCATCCGGGCGCTCGCGATTGCGCGCTCAGACGTTTTGCCTTCCGCTACACAGACAGCGTCGGCACCCGGAATCAGTTTTCTATCGTGGCTCAATGGCTGGCCTGCACGTACCCCTGCCGACGCTTCGCCGACATCCTCACGGATGCCTGCGCACGGCTCGGGGCCGATGTGGTTCGCTATTCCTTCATCGTAGTGGACTTGCACCACTTACTCCTTGCCGGTCTCCCGGCGCACCTGTGTGAAAACGCCATGATCACCTAAACTGGATTAACTCATTCAGCTTGGGTGACCGGATGAAGCGATTCATAGAAGGCGAAGATCGCAAGCAGGTAACGCTGCTTCCAGAATGCCTTGATGACTTCGTCGCCGAGGACAATCCGGTCAGGATCATCGAGGCGTTCGTTGAAGAGCTTGACCTTGGACCGCTGGGCTTCGATGGAGCGATGCCATCGACTACAGGTCGCCCGTCCTATCATCCGGCCGTGCTGCTGAAGATCTACATCTACGGCTACCTGAACCGGGTTCAGTCGAGCCGCCGCCTGGAGCGTGAATGCCAACGCAATGTTGAATTGATGTGGCTCACAGGCCGTTTGGCGCCGGACTTCAAGACCATAGCTGACTTCCGTCGTGACAACGGTACCGGCATCCGCAACGTATGTCGCCGCTTCGTTGTCCTGTGCCGTGAGCTGAAGCTGTTCTCGCAAGCGCTTGTTGCCATCGACGGTAGCAAGTTCAAGGCAGTCAACACTCGCGATCGCAACTTCACCGAGGGTAAGGTCGATAAGCGCCAGAAGCAGATCGAGGAGAGCATCCAGCGGTATCTGAACGCTCTGGAGACTGCCGATCGTACGCAACCCGCTGAGCTGGAAGCGAAGACGACCCGCTTGCAGGACAAGATCGCACGCTTGCGCGAGCAGATGCGAAACCTCGAACAGATCAAGGAGCAACTGAAGACGCAGCCTGATGGCCAACTCTCGATGACTGATCCCGACGCGCGCTCCATGGCGACGAGCGGCAAAGGCTCGGGAATGGTGGGCTACAACGTACAGGTGGCAGTAGACGCCAAACACCACCTCATCGTGGCTCACGAGGTCACAAACTCTGGCAGTGACCGGGCGCAGCTTAGCCCCATGGCAAAAGCTGCGCGCGACGCGATGGGTAAGACCAGACTGCGGGCAGTCGCCGATCGTGGCTACTACAGTGGGCCTCAGATCAAGGAGTGCGCCGATGCGGGGATTGCGGTCATGCTGCCGAAGCCGACAACGTCAGGTGCGAAATACCATGGCCGATTCGACAAGGCAGACCTTATCTACATTGCGCGGGACGACGAATACCAATGTCCAGCTGGAGAACGGGCAATTTACCGTTACACCAGCGAGGAACACGGGATGCAGCTACACCGATACTGGAGCAGCGCCTATTCGCAATGCCAAATAAAGTCACAGTGCACGCCCAGCGGCCAACGACGGATAAGTCGATGGGAGCATGAGTCGGTGCTGGAAGCAGTTCAACGTCGGCTGGACAAGACGCCTGACGCGATGACAGTGCGCAGGCGAACCGTCGAACATGTCTTCGGAACGTTCAAGCACTGGATGGGCTACACGCACTTCCTGACGCGCAGGTTGCCAAACGTAGGTACCGAGATGAGTTTGAACGTACTCGCCTACAATCTCACTCGAGTGCTGAGAATCCTGGGCTTCAAGAAGACGATGAAGGCAATGCGGCGGGTGGGTGCGTGAGCACCCCGTAGGTCCTGAAACAAAGCTCTTAAACTCGTCTGGAACGCATCGGAGAGGCTCGCCTTCCCGTCGTCGCCGTGATGGCCGCAAAGGCAGCCAAACGTGCCGCTGGGGTCAGCGGTCATGCGTCGCATTGTAATTCCATCGGGTTTCCACACAGCCTGGGTCGGGAGCTGACCATCGAAGTCGCTAGGACAAAAGAGCGAATCGACGCGGCGAGGCCGGTGGGCATCGACGCGACGGAAGCGCGACGTATGCTGGCGTGCCTGGACCAGGAGCTCGCGGATGCAAAAAAGCGCATGATCGAAGAATTCCATCGCATGCCTGGCGCCTGATTGCAAACTCCAATCAAGGCCAGGGCATTCCGCCGATCGGCGCGGTACCGAACGAATCGACTCGCTGAAGTGGTTCACGCAGGCGCCATCCGGCCACGGCAAACTGAAGTACCTTATCCGACCGATCATGACACGTAAGTCCCCCTCGTTGCGGCATCACGAGGCGCGCATTCTGTAACGAACGAACGTCCTGGAACGGTTGTTGCATAGCCTAGAATGCTTGTTGCATAGCCTAACTTGTCCAGTGCGCAGACGCTGGGGAGGAAATATGTACGGCCATTCTTGCGAACCATATCGGGGGCACGGCGTTTACGTCGAGGTGACGGAGAATCAATCCGTGTCGTTCAACGGTGCCGAGCGGCGTTACTCAGTCGCGTGGTACGTGTATAAGCGGGAGCCCTTCATCCAGGCAAACGTGATTGCACGTTTTGCCGAGACGGTTGAATTTTTGTCCACTGACGAGGCAGTGCGTTACGCAGAGGGGCGCGCGCATACGTTCGTCGATTGCTCACGCGTCATCTCGAGGAAGTGACGTCGCCACACGCAAGTGATGTGCGGCAGCTTCAGGTGCATGTCACGTGTATCCATATGATCTCGCCACAGAAGCGGAAAAGCCGGTTGCATAGGCGGTGAGAAATTTTTTCGCAACAACGTGATCTACCGCGCAGTGTGACGCACAGGTACTCCCTGATTATTGATAGCGCTGACTCACCAGTGGCTGTATGAATAAGTGGTCGGGACAGTGGCGTTTTGCACCCCCGGCTTCAAAGTCCGATTTGAAGCCGGCGGAATGTCACCTGACGATGAGAGGAGTTCATCATGCTGCGGTGGATAGCCAACTGTGCTGTACGCAACGCACTTACTCCGGAGAAGCAGGCCGAAAAAGCGTTGCGAGAATTGCGTCTGGAACTCTTCCAGGCTGAACAACGCATCCTCGACGCTCAGATGCACGCAGATTACTACCGAGCCCGTCTGGCCTTTTGTGAAGCGGTGTTGAAAGGCGGCATCGAGCAAGTAAGCGATCAGCGAATGGACCCGCAGACGGGCTGGCAGGCATTGAGGACAAGCCCCAAACTCACGGCGGCCCAATAGCCCAAACCGTTGTGTTGGCGAAGCGGCGACTCCTTCCAGATTTCGCCCTGCGCATCGCCCTCCTCGACGGCCTGCGGAATCCCCAGGCGGACACACGCGTCTGGGGACGTCATAGGCCTTCGCTGCGGCGACGGTGGTAGATCAATGCGCTACGACAACATCGCTGTCGGCCACGCGCGCCGTCGTGCGAATCGCGATGACGGCAAGCATCGCTGCCGCAAGAGGTACAGCCAACGCCAGATAGAATCCGCCCGGGCCTCCGTGCGCAAGGACCGTACCGCCTATAGCGGAACCCGCGATCGCACCGACCCGGCCCATTCCGATCGCCCACCCGGTCGCCGTTGCGCGCAGTGTCGTCGGATAGGCGCCCACCACCAGATAGTTCAGCGCGATTTGCTGACCGCCGATACCAAGCCCTGCCGCCCCCGCAAGCGCAAAGACCAGGCCCCACTCAGTTCCGGCATAAGCAAGCCCGGCGGAAATCGCAATGCCAAGTCCTAGCAGCACCATCAGCAAACGGCGAGTGTTCACTTTGGGAAGAAGCATCGAGAGGGGAATGGCACAGACGATGAACACTGCATTCACGATTACCGTACCCATCGGCGCTTGCGAAACGGGCAGGCCCGCGGCTTTCAGCACGGTGGGCAGCCACGAGAGGAACATGAACCACGCAACCCAGTTGCACAGATATACGGCCCAGATAGCAATGGTGTTGCGCGCATTGCCATTGCTGAACAGTGCGGTAACGCTGGCGCGTGCGGCCGTCCCCGGGACCTGAAATATCGCGTCGGCCGGCAACGCGACGCTCACGATGCGACGCAGTGTGTTGCGCACACGCTGCGCGCTGTCGTTGCTTGACCGACTAACCAGATATTGGAGAGACTCCGGCAACGCAAAATACAGCACGACGAGGAGCAGCAGCGGCGCCCCTCCGCCGACGACGAACACGCCCTGCCATCCGATCACAGGCATCATGCGCGCCGCCAGCAGTCCACCCAGCATCGCTCCTGCCGGCAGGCCCAGCAGAACACCCGTCATGATCGAGCCTCGGTGGCGCGCCGAGCCGTACTCCGCGGCAAGGGCGAGCAGAACCGGTGTACAGCCGCCCATGCCGAGTCCGGCGATGAATCGCAAAGCCAGAATCTGCGCGGTGCCACTCGCGCAGGCCGTCAGCAGCGACGCAACGCTGAACACAGCGACTCCAACGAGCAGCGCCGGACGGCGGCCTACCCTGTCGCCGATCAGACCCAACGTCATCGCGCCGATCGTCATGCCGAGCGTCCCGGCAATCAGGATGGGCGCGAGATCGCCCGGACGCAAGCCGAACGTCGCGACAATCGCCGGGCCCGTAAAAGCGATGGCTTGCGTGTCGAAACCATCGAACACCGTGGTTGCAAAGCAAAGAAGGAAGATGCCCCACTGATAGAGCCGAAGCGGCTCGCGATCAATGAGCGATGCGATGTCGAGAGGCTTGCTCAAGATGTCTCCGTGCGTGCGCGACAGCGTCGCTTTTGTTTTATAGGGGTCGGTAACGGGCCTCAGGTTATGCGAACCCGCATTATTCCGCCAATACCGAATGGGACTGCCTCCATACCGTCAGAGCATGGACGTGCTGGTGATCCAGGAACCGTATTGCCTGATTGGTTGATTGCCGGCGAGCCGACCCAAGCGCAATATCCGTGAGCCGATTTCTTTGACGATTCAGGACTTTCGAACCGGGCACTGACACCCTATTCCAGTTGGGAATAGCTCTTATGTTCCGGCGCCGCCTACTGCGAAGGTGCTGCATCGTCGATACTCGTGTGACTATTGTTTTTGGTTCGAGGCAATCGATGGTCAAGTTTCTCGCATATACAGCAGCATCCGCCCCTGCTGCGTCTCAACCGGGCCTCCAACAGGCAGAACGTATTTTTGGCGTAGTGCCGAATCTCCAGGCGCATTTGGCCGAGTCGCCGGAAACACTGTCCGGCTATTTCACGCTTCTCGAGCTTTTCTCCAAGAGCACCTTGAGCTCAGTGGAACAGCAAGTTGTATCGATGACTGCAAACTTCGAGAACAACTGCCACTATTCGATGGCTGGACACAGCGCTCGCGCGTTGCAGGTCGGCATGGATCCGACGCTCGTCGCTGCCTTACGTGAAGGCAAGCCACTCGCGGATCCGAAGCTTGAAGCGTTGCGTCGCTTCACGACGCATGTTGTACGGGAACGTGGTTTCGTTGCTGAAGCGGACATCAACGCCTTTCTGGCGGCGGGTTACTTGCGCCGAAACGTGCTAGAGGTGTTGCTCGGTGTAGCGGCGAAGATCTTGGGCAATTACACAAACCATATTGTCGGTACGGAATATGATGATTTCATGCGGGGACACGAATGGAGCAAGCCGTCTGCCTCCGACGCGAACGCCATTCTCGCAAGCACGCGATGAATACCCGGCTTGCCTTTACCTCTCAGATACGCGACATTTCTGGAACCGCCGGTAGCGAAGCAGAACACCTTGATCCAAGGCGGATGCACCGGATCGCTCGCCGATCCGGCGAGCTTCGAATCTAAAACGTATGCCAAAGTCGGACGGCGCTTGATACCGTTCCTGATGCTGTGCTATCTGGGCGCTCCTCCGTGCTTGACTACGGCGGCTTACATGCCGCCAAACGGTTTCTTCACCGTCAGCTTGCTGGTCACCGACGTCACTCCGGGAACGCCCCTGGCGATCGCCTCGGCCTTGCCGATCTGGGCAGTTTCCGTGACCGTGCCATTCAGTGTCACCGCGCCGTCTTTCGCGATGACACTGATGTCTCCAGCGCTGATTTCCTTGTCCCTCCCGATGGCGGCATAAATCCTACGGCGCAGGGCACGGTCCGCTTTCCTGCCCGCGGGAGCCACAGCGCCCGATGCCGCCATCACGGAAGCACCCTGCGCACTGGCTGCGTCACCGGTCTGGGACCACGCCGTCGTGGACGCTGCAACGAACCATGCGGCGACCCACAGCTCGAGTGTCTTGATTGTTTTCATGGATTACTCCGGTTTATAAAGATGACGAAATCAGAAGCTATGGCGAATGCCGACCATGGCCGCAGTGGTGGAGACGCCCGGCGCAACCGGAGCCCCATAGATGATCGTCTGGTTCATCGTCCCCTTGTTGTCGACATAGCCGACTTGCGCGTACACCTTGGTCCTTAGGGATAGGTTGTATTCGGCACCCACTGCGATTTCGCTCGAGTGATTCGCTGAATGGTTCCGGTCCTTCAGGTAGTAGTAGCCGGACGTGATCTTGAAGTACGGATTGAATTGGTAGCCGATGCCACCCGACACCATTTCGAAGTCGACGGTGTTGCTCTTCGCCGGGTTCTTGCCGATGCCGTACGAGGCGGACATAGAAAACCCGCTGATCGTATACATCGCACCGAAATAGTAGAAGCGATTATTGCTCTGGCCTGTCGCAGGCGCAGCCGGCGCCGCCGGATAGGTCAGCGGGAACGGATTGGTGTCATGTCCGTTGTAGTACACAGCGGACAGGTTTAGACCGTAATTCGAATACTTGAGCACAGCCGACTCACGCGTGCCGCCCTGGAACTGCCCTGCGACGCCACCCGGCGCATACTCTAGCGCAAGCGAGGCGCCATAGAATTTTGGTGAATTGTAGACCAGCGCGTTGCTGTCATAGAGGGCGCCGACTGGAGCATTCGTGCTGGTGCCGGGCCAGCCGGCCGCCTGATTGATGCCGAGCCACGCAGTCAGGATACTGCCGAAATACTGTGCGCCGCGTACGTCGGTTTCCGCCATCGCATAGATCATCGGGATGATCTGCCGGCCGGCGTCGAACGTGCCAAACGGCCCGCTTGCCCCGATCGTCGAGAACTGGTTGAAGATTGCGGTCGTGCCCGGCGTATCGGACAGTCCGAACTTGCCGTTCGTGGTGTTGAACGTGCCTTGCAGCTTGAAGGTGATCTTGTAGCCGCCGCCAATATCTTCGCTTCCCTTCAGGCCCCAGTAGCTGGCATAGATGCCACCGTCCTTGAGTTGATAGACATGCCCCAGGTTATGCGCGGTCGGCAGGAACGTTGCGGTCGAAGTGCTCTGATACAGGAATCCATTGTCGAGTACGCCATAGAGCGTGACCGACGACTGGGCATGGGCTGATGCCGAAAAAAATATCAGCACTGCCAGGCTGCTTGACTTCAATTTCATTGTGTCTCCTCCTGGTTTGGGGCGCGCCGGGTGAACCCGGCAGCTTATGGCTTGTTGCTTGAATGAAACTGTGTTGCTGCCACGTCGGTGTCTCAGGCCGACAGGAATTGCGCAAGATCCCGGTACCGATGCGCGGCCTGGATCACGGTGCCGACTTGCACGCCGGTGCCTGCGCGGGACTGGCGGCCGGATCCCCAAGACTCACGACCAGCTTCCCGCCGACGACCCGAACCGGGAAAGTCGTCAGGCTCAACCCACCCACGCCCGGCATGCAGCCGGTGCGCAGGTCGAAGCGCAGACCGTGCGCCGGGCAGCGCAGCACACACCCCTCCAGCTGACCGCTTGCGACCGAGGCCCCGTTGTGGGGACACGCGTTGTCGATTGCGTGGATCGTGCCATCAATGTTGAACAGGACAATGCTGCGGCCATCGACGAAGGCCAGTTTGCGCTGGCCTGGCGCGAGTTCATCGACCGCGCCAACCGGTATCTGACGTGACATTGCCTGTTCCTTGATATTCGGACTGCTAACACCATAGCTCTGGCAATAGCCTCGGGAGAGTGGAATCCGATCATTCGAGTTCATGGATCAGTGTCTCCGCCATCGGCCATTCACCAAACCCTGCAGCGGGATTCAGGTGACCGACTTCGCCGAGGTCGACGAGACGACTGCCCCAGTCTTTCGCCATCGCCGCGGTACGCTCGAACTGCGCGAGCGGATCGTTGCGGCTCGCACCGACAATGCTCGGAAACGGGAGCGGCTTTCGTGGAATCGGCTGCCAACCGTTCTGAGCAATCGCATCGAAGGCCGGATAGCCTGCCGGCAGCGGTGTCTCGAGGTCGGCGGGAGCGGCGAGTAGTGCACCGTGAATCTTGCGGCTGTGCTGCTGGGCCCAATGCACCGTGATCATCACGCCCGCGCTATGCGCGACCAGGATCACCGGGCCATCGATTTTCGCGAGGGCAGCATCGAGCGCTGCAACGCGTGCCGCGCAACTGAGCTTGTCGTGCTCGAGCGGCGGCACCGAGGCCGCCTTGGGCAACTTTTGCTCCAGCAGCGTTTGCCAATGCTCCGCGACGTGGTCGCGTAAGCCCGGCACCATCAGGATGGTTGGTGTCATATCGAGAGTCATGAAGCGGTCTCCTGTCGATCGGAGTTAGCGCTTCAGCTGTCGGCCAGAGTTCGCGCTTTAACGCGTTACGCTGGTCCCCTGCAAAGCGCTTACTCCGATCTCATGCAAGATGGTTGCTGCCCGATCAGTACGGCCTGTCACCGATAATTCCGGCGCGCTCCATCTTGCGGTGACACGGCGAATAGTCCATCACTGCATAGTGCTGCGTGCTGCGGTTGTCCCAGATCGCGATGCTGTCGGGTTTCCAGCGCCAGCGGACCTGGTACTCGGGGATGTAGGCCTGGCTGATGAGATAGCGCAGCAGGTCACCCGCGCCCGGATTGGCGTCCTGCCCGAAGCGCACCCGCGCCGGCGTGTGGTAATTGGTGAAATGGGTGGTGAAGGCACTCACGAACAACACCTTCTCACCGGTCTCCGGGTGCGTGCGCACGACCGGATGCTCCGCGTCCGGGAATTGCACCTTAAGAGCGAGACGTTTTTCGATCGGCATCGCGGCACCGAAGCTCGCCTCGATGCTGTGGCGGGCCCGCAGGTCCGCGATCTGGGTCTTGACGTGGTCCGGCAGGTTCTCGTAGGCGAGGACCATGTTCGCCCACATCGTGTCGCCCCCGACGGGCGGGCACTCCACGCAGCGCAGGACAGCGCCGAACTGCGGCGCCTCGCGCCAGGTGGCATCCGCGTGCCACGCGTTTTCATACCGGTCGTTGGGCTGATCCGGGTTCTTGTAGATGCGCACGAGGCCCGGATGCTCGGGATCGCTGCCGGCGACGGGATGGTCTTCCAGAGCGCCGAAACGGCGCGCGAATGCGACGTGCTCGGCGCGCGAGATAGCCTGGTCGCGCAGGAACAGCACCCTGTGCTCAAGCAGCGCCGCCCGGATCCCGGCAAACAGGCTGTCATCGTGGATGGCATCGGCGAGATTCACCCCGATCAGTTCGGCACCGATGGCACACGTCAATTGTTCGACTCGCATGGCCCGCTCCTCAGATGACGAAGACCGATGAGCCGGTCGTCTTACGCGTTTCGAGGTCGCGGTGGGCCTGCGCCGCGTCCTCCAGCGCGTAACGCTGGTTGAGTTCGATCTTGATGCGGCCCGCGGCGACATGCCCGAAGAGTTCGCCGGCGAGTTCGTCCTTCTCGGCGGGGTCGGCGATATAGTCCGCCAGCGCGGGGCGCGTCAGGTAGAGCGAGCCCTTCATTGCCAGAATCTGTGGATTGAACGGCGGGATCGGCCCGGACGCCGTGCCGACGCAGACCATCAAGCCACGGCGCCTGAGCGAATCGAGCGACGCCTCGAAGGTATCCTTGCCGACGCTGTCGAACACGACGTCCACGCCCACGCCGTTGGTCAGTTCGCGCACGCGCTTCGCGACGTCCTCCCGGCTGTAGTAAACGATGTGATCGCAGCCATGCGCACGGGCCACCTCGCCCTTGGCCTCGTTTGACACCGTGCCGATCACGGTGAGACCCAGCAGCTTCGCCCATTGCGACACAATCAGGCCGACACCGCCGGCGGCGGCATGCAGCAGGATAGTGTCGCCCGCCCTGAAGTCATGAATGCGGCGCATCAGGTACGACGAGGTCAGGCCTCGCATCGTCATGCCGGCCGCCGTTTCGCAGGAGATCGCATCCGGCAGCTTGATGAGCGGGGCCGCCGGGATCAGGCGTTCAGTGCTGTAGGCGCCGAGTGTGTTGAGAAATCCCGTGTAGGTCACGCGATCGCCGACCGCGACGTTGGTCACGTCGGAACCGATTGCCTCGACCACACCTGCAGCCTCGACACCCATGCCCGCAGGCAGCGGCACGGGGTACAGGCCCGTGCGGAAATAGGTGTCGGCGAAATTCAGGCCCACTGCCTCATGGCGCAAGCGAACCTGTCCGGGGCCGGGGTCGCCCACTTCAACGTTTTCGTAGCGCAAAACTTCGGGACCGCCGGTTTCATGGAAGCGCACTGCTTTCGCCATGTCAAATCTCCTATTCATTACTCGAACTGCAAATTTATTTGGCCTGTGATGGGGTGGCCCGCTCTGCTCTCAGGCGCACTTGCCAGGTCTAGAGCTCGCGGGTGACCGTCGGGTCAGCCCCCGGCCTGTTCACGCAGGGCACTCAACCGATCGAGGTCGACGCCATAGTTCCGCTTGCCGATGAAGAAGGCGATTGCCGCGGCGAGAGGTGCAAACGGTACGAGTTGCAACGCGCCGAGCAGCCCGATCCGGTCGGCCACGATGCCCGTCAGGACGGCAGCGGGTGCCAGCCCCAGCAGGTTGTTCGCCAGCGTCAGGGTGGCAAACGCCGACGCATGGATCGACGGCGGGGTGAGGTTCGCCACCATCGCACCCGAGGGGCCGGTCGCACCTGCGCTGAAGAACATGCCGGCACCAATCACGACGAGTTGTGCCGGACCCACCGGCATCCGGAAACCGATCGTGAGCAGCACGAAGCAGATCAGGCAGAAGGCGACGGCCGTGCTCCACTTCCTTTCCCGCTCATGCTTGCTGAGCCGGTCGGTCAGCATTCCGCACACCACCATGCCGAAAGCGGTCGCCAGCACGAACACTGCCGCGCTCATTGCCGCCTTGCCGGTAGACATGCCGTAGTAGCGGTTCAGGAAGCTGGGCATCCATGCCCATACGGCGGCTGGGACCAGCAGGTGGATACCGCTGCCGACGTAGGCGCACACGACTGACTTCGTCGAAAAGAGGCCTTTCATCAGCGCGCGGACGCTCATGCACACACGGTCGCCCTGCGCTTGCCTGATCACACTTGCAGGCTGCAGCCGCGCTAGCTGTTTTTCGGTGACGGCAAACCGGTAGAAAACCAGCAGCACGATCCCCAGGGCCGCCATTGCGCCGAACGCCGCGCGCCAGCCCAGGTGAGCCGCGACTGTCCCCCCGAGCGCCATGCCCAGCACTGAACCGAACGCCCCTCCGGCCATGAACGCGGCGGTGAGCGTGGAGCGCAGACGTGCCGGAAAGATGCTGAGCACAACCGCGATGCCGACACTGCCATAGGCGGCTTCACCGATACCGACGAAGGCGCGCGCGAGCAGCATCTCGTGATAGCTCGTCGAGAGCGCACAGCCGAGCGTCGCGAGACTCCACATCGCCGCCATCAGGACAATGCTCTTCACGCGGCCCCAGCGGTCGGCGAGCACCGAGAGCGGAAAGGTGAGCACGCCGACCATCAGCGCGACCACACTGCTCAGCGAACCCAGGCGGGTGTCGGAAAGGTTCCATGTGGCCTTGAGCATCGGGAACACCGCATTCAACACCTGCCGCGACATGTAGTCGGAGAGCAGCAACCCCACCGTCAGGGCAAATACCACCCACGCATAGGCGCGCACGTCTTTTTGCGTCGTCGAAACATCGGCCGTGGTGGGCTCAGCATGCGTGAACATGAGTCGTCTCCTTCGTGTCCAGCTCGTTGGCGACCGCCTTTTCCCTGCAGGGCAAAGGGGCCTTTATGGCTACCGTGCAACCCTCCCCGGCATACCGGAGAGCCCTACCTTTGAAACCCGACATCCGCGAAGCGTCAGCCGCGTACCCATCCCTTACGCCGCGCGCAGCGGCAGGTTCTTAACGCCTGCCTTCCGGTTCGGTGCCATGCCGTTGGCCGCGAGTGTCTCGTCGACCGTGTTGTACTGCACGCCGATCTTGTAGATCTCGCGCGCCTCCTCACCGCTTGCGATCTCGCGGCCCAGTTCGCGGGCCACGCGCACGCACTGCTCGATCTGCTGCACCGAGGTCATGCGGTTGCCGTGCTGGTCGATGATCGTGTCTTCGATGCCGCAGCGAGGATGCAGGCCCATGGCCATCGCCATCATGTTGAACGGCAGGACGTTCTTCAGCAACGACTCGGCCGTGACCGTGCCGCCGTCCGGCGCACGGTGAACGAAGTTGAAGAAGTTGTGCGGGTTCGGACCGTCAAAGCCGCCGCCGATTCCGATCCACGTCAGGTTCAGCGGCCCCTTGTAGACGCCCTTGCGCACCAGGCGGTCGAGCGTTTCGAGCGCATGGATACCGGTGAGCTGGAAATGCGGCTGGATGCCCGATGCCTGCAGGCGTCGCAGGTGTTCCTCAACCCAGCCCGGACCCGCGGGCACCGTCATTTCACTGTAGGCAGCCATGAGCGCGGGATTGGCCAGCGACGTGCCTTCCAGGTATTCCGGATAGAGCAACTCCATGATGTTCATCTGCGTGGTGTTGATCGCCACCGTCACCTGATCGGGCTTCGGGTCGAGGTCGGCCAGCATGTGACGCGTGTCGTCGGACAGCCACTTCGCAGCCTGGCCGTCGTCTTCCGGCGCGAACGAGATCGAACCTCCCACCTGGATGATCATGTCCGGCACGGCCGCGCGCACACCCGCGATCAGTTCGTTGAATTTCGACAGGCGCTTGGAGCCCTTGCCATCCAGTTCACGCACGTGCAGGTGCAGGACGGTCGCGCCGGCGTTGTAGCAATCGACGGCCTTCTGGATCTGCTCCTCCATCGTCACCGGAATGTCTTCCGGGAAATCCTCGGGCATCCATTCCGGGCCGTACGGAGCAGTCGTGATGACAACCTTGTCCTGGTTCTCGGGGTGCAGCGAATCGTCGAGGAATTGCATCGTGTTCTCCAATAGGGGGACGGTATTCCGACGCTCGCGACACGGCTGGCCGAATCAAAACTGGTCGGAACATGATGAACCATTGAGATCGCACGATACGGCAATCCTGCATTACACTTTTGTGATTGGGCGCCATCCTTTTAGCGTTTCATGCCACTGCGCGTTAACACCAGTATGTGCGCGCGGTAGGCATTTTCATTACCGGACGGCAAGGCGCTGCCCGTAAGATGCGTGCGGAGGCATAACGATGGAATCGATGCTGCGCTCGGTAGCCATGAGCGGCTACTTCGATGTGACGCGGCGGGTCGGACTGAACCCGGTCGAGCTTGCGCAGCAGGTCGGGATCGATACCGCGGCGCTGGCGAATCCGGACGATCGCATTCAGGCAGCCGCCGCGTGCCGGCTGCTGGAACTTACGGCCGAAAAAGCGTCATGCCCGACTTTCGCGCTGCAAATGGCCGAGACCCGGCAGAAGTTCGGTACCGGTGTGGTCAATGTCCTGCTCGCGCACAAACGCACGCTGCGCGAGGTGTTGCTGGCCACAGCCGAATACCGGCATCTACTAAACGAAGCCCTGGCTGTGTACGTCGAGGACGCGGGCGAAACGGTCACAATCCGGGAAGAACTGGTCGTCGAAGCGGGTACCCCAACGAATCAGGCGATCGAACTCACGGTCGGTGTCCTCTGGCGCCACTCCAGCGCCCTGCTTGGTGATCACTGGAAACCACGCTCCGTCCATTTTGTTCATCAAGCACCGAAAGACCTGACGTTTCATCGACGGTTCTTCGGCTGTCCGTTGGAGTTCGGCAGCGATTTCAACGGCTTCGTGTGCGCGGTCGCCGATCTCGACTACCCGAATCCCGCCGCTGACCCGGAACTGGTGCGATATGCCGAGAGCCTCGCGGATTCGCTCAATGTGACGGGTGTCGATTCGACCGCGCTGGAAGTGCGCAAGGCGATCTACCTGTTGCTGCCCCTCGAGCAGGCCACCGTCGAGCGGGTTGCCCGCCATTTATGTCTGAGCGTTCGCACCATGCAGCGCCAACTTGAACTGGCGCATACCAGCTTCTCGCGTCTGGTCGAGGAAGTCAGGGGCGAACTTGCCGTGCGCTATATGAGCAACCCACGCTATCCCATCGGGCGGGTTTCCGCACTGCTAGGCTATTCACAGCAGGGTTCCTTCACGAACTGGTTTTATGCACGCTTTGGCGTGACGCCGCGTGACTGGCGCAACAGCCATTTGAAATGATCGCGCTGCGCCTTGGGCTTTCGAAGGCTTCGATCGCAAGCCAGTCGTCAAATCACCGAAAGCTCGCCACCACACATCGCCTGGAAACCGGCGCAGACATCCGCCGCTCAATAGTCGACTCGTCCTGCGCAGATAGTGCGACGAGGCCTGTCGACCTAGACAGTCGTGTTCATCACCCACGAGCGTCTGGTGCGCGAGCCAAGACGGATAAACCTTCACGGGTCGCGAACGGCTAATAACTCGTCTCGAGTCCATGCAGCAGTTCGAACGTTGCGTTGAGATCGGCGAGATCGATCGGCGCCACCCGATAGCCAATGTACTGGCGATGCGTGACCAATCCTTCGGAGACGAGCACCTTCAGCGCCTCCCGCAAAGGCGTTTTCGATACGTCGAAGGTGACACACAGTTCCTTTTCGTCGATCCTGGCACTCGGCGGCAACTCGCCTTCATCGATCATCACGCGCAGGCGCGCGCCGATCTCGGCAGCCATGCCGGGAATGCGCACAAACATTGCAACCCGCGCCAATCGAGGACTCACCTGCAACGTCGTAGCAACCGGAATTGGGAGATGGGTCCATCGAGTCGAACGCTCAAACCCGAGCGATCGTTTAACCCGCTATCGAGCAAAGGCAGTCATCGCAATTTTGCATTGTCATTAATTTGGCTCGCTATTTAATAAGTTGAAAAAAGGTACTCCATAGACTAGAGTGGTCCGTAACTTCTATCTGCGTACATATTCTAATCTCCAACACGGGAAGCGGATAACAGGCTATCTCGTCATTGATCACGGCGACCCATGGTGGATCAGCTCTAACGTCTGGGTTGTGCCGGTCAGCAATCCGAACTAACCATGGCCGCTTTCCGATGCAAGCCAGCGCAATTTATCCTGATACAGATGCGCGAACGGCATATATAGCAGATTTTTATTTGCAAAAAAGACTCGACTTTATTTCGATCAGCGCCTATATCGAGACGCAAGGTGTGCCCCGTTGTGCCGCATATGTATTTATCGCGATCCAGGTCTTATTCCAGGAAAGGGGATCACTATGCAATCCGCATGCAAGGTGATTGGCAATATGCGCCATGTTCGCCGCGCCCTGATTGTTTTCACTCTGATCGCGGTCGCTGCATTCCAGCCTGCCGCAGGCCAAAGTCTCATCATCAAAGATCTCGGCGCGCTCCCCGGTGGCTTTAACTACAGCAACGCTCTCGGGATCAACGAGCGCGGCCAGGTGGTCGGCTATTCGTCCATCGCAGGTGGGTACGCGCACGCCTTTCTGTATGAACACGGGGTGATGACTGACCTGGGCACGCTCCAGGGTAGTAACGGCAACAGCCATGCTCAGGGGATCAACAATCGCGGCCAGGTGATCGGCATATCGTCTACCGCAAGCGGGGCCGTGCACGGCTTTCTGTTTGAAAACGGGGTGATGACTGACCTGGGCACGCTCCCCGGTCGCAACGACAGTA
Source organism: Paraburkholderia sp. GAS348 (assembly GCF_050434205.1). Taxonomy (NCBI): domain Bacteria; kingdom Pseudomonadati; phylum Pseudomonadota; class Betaproteobacteria; order Burkholderiales; family Burkholderiaceae; genus Paraburkholderia; species Paraburkholderia sp. GAS348. The sequence goes on along the minus strand of NZ_JBNPVT010000027.1, from coordinate 8,198 downwards.
ACGCTTTTGGGATCAACAATCGCGGCCAGGTGGTCGGCGAGTCGGATCCCGGAACCAACCCGTACTTGCCGCACGCCTTTCTGTTCGAACACGGGGTGATGACCGACCTGGGCACGCTCCCCGGGGACAACTTCAGCGAAGCTGTCGGGATCACCGAGAGCGGCCAGATCGCGGGTAACTCCACGTCGCACGCTATCCTTTGGACACGAGAAAAATGACTGCCGGTCTCTAGTGGTTCACAAATCCTTCCACTCATACCCGAGCTGTTGTCGCTCAATGCCGGCCTTCAGGTCGATCTTGTTCTTTCGGACTTCGTACGAGATATGGCGGAAGATCGGATCGATCTGGAGATCCGGGTGGGCCCCGTCATCGATCTTGATGCGGTTGTGAGGCGCCTGGCTAGCATCCCGCGCCCGGGTGCGTGACGGGAGTACGAGGTGCCTGCTGGTCTGCGGGCGTTCATAGACGTGCTGAGAGAGGTCAATCACTAGCGCATGTGAATGTTCATCCGAAGAATCTATTGAGATGCCGCACGGTTTCTTCCGGTTGCTCATCTGGAATCCAGTGCCCGGTATTCGGTAGCTTTAACACTGTCGCGTCAGGGGCAGCCGTGCCAAGGAAAGCAGCGAGGAAGTCGTAGCTGATACCGCCTAGCCCGAGCACCGGAATAGTCAGCGGCGCATAGCCGCCAGCATCAGCGATGTCAGTTGCAAAGGAGGAGAACCAGCTGTTGGCTGCGCGTAGCGCATCCGCGCTGTCGTAAGCTGCCGTATACACCGCGCGGTCGTGCGAGGTGATTGCTGTCCTGTCGGCTGCCAGGTAGTCGAACAGCCAATCCTGCACGATGCCGTAGCGGCCCGCGAACACTCGTTCTGACAGTCCTGGAATCTGGTTGAAAGCAAACCACCAGGGATGTACCGCGCGCGCCGGATTTTCCAGATCGTAGGTACCCGGCGCTGGAAGCAGAGGAATCTGCTCGAATACCGCGAATGGATGCGGCGAGTCCATCATCACCAGCTTACGCGTAGCCTCTGGATGGTTAGCGGCAAAACTGTAGGCCACCCTCGCGCCGACATCGTTGCCAGCGATATTCACCGGACCTAGGTCAAGCTGGGATACGAGGGCGTGGATGTCCGACGCCATGGTCTTCTTGTCGTAACCGTCGTCGGGTTTGTCCGAGCTGCCCATGCCGCGAAAATCGACGGCGAGCACGCGATAGCGTTCGGCGAGCGGCGGCAGTACGCGCTTGAATTCCCACCAAATCTGCGGCCAGCTCGGCAGTAGGATCAGCGGGGCGCCGGTACCACCTTCCACGTATTGCAGGCGGATACCGTTGACTTCGGCGTAAGCGTTCGTGAAACCTGGCAGCGTTGCGACAAGGTCGGCGTCGCTGATCGGACCGAGTGATGAAGGAGGCAGTAGCGCACGTGCACAAAAGCAAGATCGCCATCTATCGCAATGCGTTTAACCTCGCATGGAATGCGCCCGGCCTGCTTGATGTAGCCCAAGATGCCGTCGAGCCCATCTGGAAAAAGCGGATTGTGTTGAATATATGGCCCGCTCACGAAATCCGGATACAGGTTCGCCTGGCCCTTGTTGAAGATCTTCTCGTAGATAGTGTCAAGCACTTGTAGGACGTGATCCCTGTTCATGATTTCGCCTCCGTGTTTTGTAGCTCTCATTGGAAACGTTCTTTGGAAGATGATCCATACCAATATGGTGATAAAACATAGCAATTCGTCTCATTCTGCTAGGATACGGTCATGAATGCGTTGAACGGTTGGTTGAAAGCAGTCCGGGCCGACGGCTTGGTGCTGGTGCGCACACGCGTGGCAGGCCCATGGGGGTTCGAGGTGCAACCTCGCAACGCCGTGGTGTTCCACTTCGTGGCGGAAGGGCGTGCTTTCGTGCGCCAACCCGAGACGAAAACGATGGAATTGCAGGCTGGTGAACTAGTCTTGTTCCCGCGTGGCAGTGCGCATGAAGTGGCGCATTCTGGGCGAGGCAAAGCCATGCCGCTGGAAACGTTCCTGGCTAGGCGTGATGGTGTCGTCGACCGCGACCCAAAGGCCACCACGCTGATTTGCGGCCAGTTCGACGTAGATCAGCACTTGGTGCTTCCCGCTCTGCGGGCGCTACCACAAGCCGTGTCGCTCCGCGCTGGAATGAAACCTGGATGTTCACCGCTATGCGACACGTTGCGGATGCTTCGTAACGAAGTGGAGACGCCAAACTTCGGGAATCAGATCGTGGTTCGTAACCTGCTCTCGTCCTTGTTCGTCTACTTCATGCGCGATTGGGCCGACGCTGCATCTCCGGCAACAAACGACTGGTTTTCGGCGCTGCGTTCGCCGCACATCACACGGGTTCTCGCGCACATACACGAAGCACCCGAACGTGCGTGGACACTGGAGGATCTCGCCAAAGAAGCTGGTTTGTCGCGCGCTGCGTTCGCCCGCAACTTCAGCAATTCAGTCGGTGAACCACCGCACAGCTATCTAACGCGCTGGCGCATGGGGATTGCCGCTCAACTGCTCGAGCAGACCGATCTGCGACTTCGCGATATCGCGGCGCGCGTTGGATACCAGTCAGAATTTTCCTTCAGCCGCGCCTTCAAATCGACTCGTGGCGTCGCGCCGATTCAGTATCGGCGCGCGAGACTCGATTGCCGATGAGGGAAGTCCAGTCGTCGAAATTAGGGCGCAAAACTGTCGCCCTATATTAAAGTTAGGCCGACATCCGAACCTGCGAGAGGAGAATCATGAGTAAAGTATTCGTCAACATTGGACTTAGCCTCGATGGCTACATGGCACCGGAAGGAATGACCATGGAGAATTGGGACACGCCTGAGTACAAGAACTGGGGCGCCAAGTGGGGTGCGCTGATGGCCTGGATCTTCAATCAACAGTACTTCCGCGAGAACCACAAGCTCGGACCAGGGGGAGAGACTGGCCCGGTCAATGACCTGCTTCGCAGCACAACGGAGCGCATCGGCGCCAACATTATGGGCAAGCGAATGTTCGAGCAAGGCGAGCGCGCCTGGCCGGAGGAGGCTCCGTTTCACACACCGGTATACGTTCTTACGCACGAGAAACGCGAACCCTGGGTGCGCCCGGGTGGGACGATCTTCCACTTCATCAATGACGGGCCGGAGCGTGCCCTTGAGCTGGCTCGGGAATCCGCAGGCAGTCGTGATATTCGTATCGCGGGTGGAGCCGATGTGATCCAGCAATACCTGACCATGGGTGTCGTTGACGAGCTGGAAATCGCCTTGTCATCCGTGTTGTTCGGCGGTGGGCGGCGTCTCTTCGAGAACCTGGGCGAGCCAGGGCCGCAGTTTCGCATTGACAGGGTTCTTGATGGTCCAGCCGCCACGCACTTGCGCTATGTGCGTCAGTGAGGCCGGCCTGACAATCGGTTGCAGCGAACGGTCCGCTGTGCGGGCCGCCGCTGAACCGGAGCGTTGAATGTCTGCTTCCCAATTGTTGAATTGACCGCTGTGGATCATCCTGAGCCGGTCATCGCCGGCCTCATTGCGGCCAGTTTCGGTCGTTCGTCGCCATGTAACTTGCGGCTTTGGCCTCTCTTGCCAACTGCATCGCTTTTAAACTGTCGTGTGAGATAGTCAAACCTCACTGAGTGGAGCCTATGGCCCCAAGAAATCCAGCACACGTGGCGCTTTGCCGTAGCGCGATTGTTCGAAGCCATTGGATGCGCCAATGCTCGCCTGGGGTCAAACTATGCCGGGCCGGCAACCGTTAACTCATTCCCCCGGCACCCTCACCCACCCCTCCATCAACACCCGCGCACTCCGGCTCATAATGGCTTTGGTGACCGTCCACTCGCCGCCTTCCTCCCGAGCTTCGGCCCCCACTCGCAGCGTCCCCGACGGATGTCCAAACCGCACCGCAGCGCGCGCCCCACCTCCCGCGGCAAGATTCACCAACGTCCCTGAAATCGCCGCTGCCGTACCAATCGCTACAGCAGCAGTCCCCATCATCGCGTGATGCAGCTTGCCCATCGACATCGCCCGCACCAGCAGATCGACGTCACTCGCGGCAACACGCTTGCCGCTGGAAGCCACGTAGTCAGCAGGCTTGGCCACAAACGCAACCTTCGGCGTATGCTGCCGCGTCGCGATCTCATCAATGTTCTTGATCAGCCCCATACGCACCGCACCATGCGCGCGAATGGTTTCGAACATCGCGAGCGCCTTGTCGTCGCTATTGATGGCACCCTGTAGTTCGGTACCCTTATAACCGATCGATTCAGCATCCACGAAAATGGTCGGGATACCGGCATTGATCATTGTCGCCTTCAGCGTGCCGACACCCGGCACCTCGAGATCGTCGACCAGATTGCCCGTCGGGAACATCGCGCCGCCCGCGCCCTCCTCTTCGGCAGCGGGGTCCAGAAACTCAAGCTGAACCTCAGCAGCCGGAAACGTCACGCCATCGAGTTCAAAGTCGCCGGTTTCCTGCACAGCGCCATCGGTAATAGGCACATGGCCGATGATCGTCTTACCGATATTCGCCTGCCAGATACGCACGACAGCCACACCGTTCTGCGGAATCCGGCTCGCATCGACGAGACCTGCGCTGATCGCAAACGGCCCCACCGCAGCAGAAAGATTCCCGCAATTGCCGCTCCAATCGACGAAAGCCGTATCGATAGCAACCTGCCCGAAAAGATAGTCCACGTCATGGTCAGGCTTGCTGCTCTTCGCGATGATGACCGTCTTGCTCGTGCTGGAAGTCGCGCCGCCCATGCCGTCGATCTGCTTGCCATACGGGTCCGGGCTGCCGATCACACGCATCAGCAGCGCGTCGCGCGCGGCGCCCGGCACCTGGGCCGCCTCCGGCAAATCCTGCAGCCGAAAGAACACGCCTTTGCTGGTGCCGCCGCGCATGTACGTCGCCGGAATCTTGATCTGAGGTTTGTGGGCCATAAAAGTAGTGTCCTGATGAGAGAAGCTCAAAAGCCTTAAGCCGCCGCCTTCGTCGATTCAAGAAAGTCCTGCGCGAAGCGTTGCAACACACCGCCGGCTTCATAGATCGACACCTCTTCCGCCGTATCCAGGCGGCACGTCACCGACACCTCCACGCGCTCACCGCTCTTGCGATGAATCACGAGCGTGAGGTCGGCGCGCGGTTTGCGTTCGCCGATCACATCGAAGGTCTCAGTGCCGTCGATCGCCAGCGTAAGACGATTCACGCCAGGCTTGAATTCCAGCGGCAACACGCCCATGCCCACCAGATTCGTGCGGTGAATCCGCTCGAACCCTTCGGCAACAATCGCTTCCGCGCCGGCAAGACGCACGCCCTTCGCTGCCCAGTCGCGCGACGAACCCTGACCGTAGTCGGCTCCGGCAATCACGATCAGCGGCTGCTTGCGCTCCATGTAGGTTTCGATCGCTTCCCACATGCGTGTCACCTTGCCCTCGGGTTCGATGCGGGCCAACGAACCGGCCTTCACCTTGCCGTCTTCCAGCACCATCTCGTTCTTCAGCGTCGGATTCGCGAAGGTCGCGCGCTGCGCGGTCAGGTGATCGCCACGGTGCGTTGCATACGAATTGAAGTCCTCTTCCGGCAAGCCCATCTTGGCAAGGTACTCACCCGACGCACTGTCCGCCAGAATCGCATTCGACGGCGACAGGTGGTCGGTCGTGATGTTGTCGCCCAGCACAGCCAGCGGACGCATGCCCTTCAGCGTGCGCTCGCCGGCAAGCGCGCCTTCCCAATAGGGCGGACGGCGAATATAAGTGCTCATCGGACGCCAGTCATACAGCGGATCGGCCTTCTCACCCGTATCGACAGAGACGGCGAACATCGGCTCATACACCTTGCGGAATTGTTCCGGCTTCACGCTCGACGCGACGATCGCGTCGATCTCTTCATCCGACGGCCAGATGTCTTTGAGCTTGATCGCATTGCCGTCAGCGTCGACGCCAAGCACATCCTTCTCGATATCGAAGCGGATCGTGCCTGCAATCGCGTAGGCTACCACCAGCGGCGGCGACGCCAAAAAGGCCTGCTTCGCATACGGATGAATACGGCCGTCGAAGTTACGATTGCCCGACAGCACAGCCGTCGCGTACAGATCGCGATCGACGATCTCCTTCTGGATCACCGGATCCAACGCACCCGACATGCCGTTGCACGACGTGCATGCATACGCGACCACGCCAAAGCCCAATTGCTCCAATTCCGGCAACAGGCCCGCCTCTTCCAGATACAGCGTGACCGCCTTCGACCCCGGCGCGAGCGACGTCTTCGCCCATGGCTTGCGGGTCAGTCCGCGTTGATTGGCGTTACGCGCCAGCAAACCGGCGGCGATCATGTTGCGCGGATTGTTGGTGTTCGTGCAGCTCGTGATCGCAGCGATGATCACCGCGCCGTCCGGCATCAGGCCCGGCTCGTTCTCCACCTTGCCGCTGATACCGCGCGCGGCCAACTCGGACACCGGCAATCGGCGATGCGGGTTCGACGGACCCGCCAGCGTGCGCACCACGGTAGACAGATCGAACGTCAGCACGCGCTCATACTCGGCGTGCTTCAGCGTATCGCCCCACAGGCCGGTTTCCTTCGCATAGGTCTCGACCAGCTTGACGAGTTCATCGTCGCGGCCGGTGAGCTTGAGGTACTTGATGGTCTGCTCGTCGATGTAGAACATCGCTGCTGTCGCGCCGAATTCGGGCGCCATGTTGGCGATGGTGGCGCGATCGCCGAGCGTCAGGTTGGCCGTGCCTGCTCCGTAGAACTCGAGGTACGCGCCGACCACTTTTTCCCGGCGCAAAAATTCGGTCAGCGAGAGCACGACGTCGGTCGCGGTAATGCCCTCAGCCGGCTTGCCCGTGAGTTCCACGCCGACGATATCCGGCAGGCGCATATATGACGCGCGGCCCAGCATCACGCTCTCCGCTTCGAGACCACCCACGCCGATCGCGATCACGCCGAGCGCGTCCACCATCGGCGTATGCGAATCGGTGCCGACCAGCGTATCGGGGAAGGCCACGCCGTCTTTCACCTGTACCACCGGGCTCATGCGCTCCAGGTTGATCTGATGCAGGATGCCGTTACCCGGTGGAATCACGTCGACGTTCTTGAACGCGCGCTTGGTCCAGTTGATGAAGTCGAAGCGGTCTTCATTGCGGCGATCTTCAATGGCGCGGTTCTTCGCGAACGCATCCGGATCGAAACCGCCGCACTCGACGGCGAGCGAGTGATCCACCACGAGCTGCGTCGGCACGACCGGGTTGACCATCGCGGGATCGCCGCCTTGCGCGGCGATCGCATCGCGCAGGCCGGCGAGGTCGACCAGAGCGGTCTGGCCGAGAATGTCATGGCACACCACGCGTGCCGGGAACCACGGAAAATCCAGCTCGCGCTTGCGTTCGACGATCTGCTTGAGCGACGCCGTCAGCGTTACCGGATCGCAGCGGCGCACGAGGTTTTCGGCCAGCACGCGCGAGGTGTACGGCAGCTTGTCATAGGCGCCGGGCTCGATCGCATCGACCGCGGCACGCGTGTCGAAGAAATCCAGCTGGGTGCCGGGAAGGCGTTTGCGGTTGGCAGTATTCATGGCGTAGGGGACAAAACAATAATGATCCGGGGACGATGGCGGCAGCCGTGCTTCAGAATCCGCTGCCCCTCTTTCAAGCGGCGCTCCCCTGGCGTGTCAATCGGACAATCTGTGTAGTTTAGCTTGCGGTGGCGCGCCGGCTCGCAGTGTGTTTCGTTGATGCGCCGCATCAACGAAACACAACGCGCACCGCAACATGCGCTGCAAAAAATAGCCTTGGCTCGGGGTTCCTGCGAGCCAAGACCAAAACTTCATTACGTCGCGCTCATGAGACGCAATGGAGGAGAAACGCTTGCGGCTTGGTGCTTACACCCTTAGACGCGCTTGGCGAGCGGCACGAACGGCAGATCGTCGGGACCGGTGTAATTCGCGCTCGGACGGATGATCTTGTTGTCGATCCGCTGCTCGATAATGTGCGCGCTCCAGCCAGCCGTACGGGCGATCACGAACAGCGGCGTGAACATCGCCGTCGGCACGCCCATCATGTGATACGAGACCGCGCTGAACCAGTCGAGATTCGGGAACATCTTTTTCACATCTGCCATCACTGTTTCAAGTCGTTCGGCGATGTTGAACAGCTTCAGGTTGCCCGCTTCCTTCGAGAGCTTCTTCGCGAC